>CAYYFY010000170.1:0-5071 GCA_964471035.1 uncultured Eubacteriales bacterium | reverse complement strand
AACATGACGCCGCCGACCGTATCGAAGATGAACGCGACAAGACCCAGTCCTAAGATCATGAACGTTTCCTTAGTCAAAAAGTCCTCAGCCTTCATGGTGGCGGCAATGGTAAAGCCGAGCAGCAGCGTGACGAGGTTGGCCAGTACCTTTTGGGCGGTTTCGGAGAGCCCGTTGGTGACAAGGCACTCGCGTAAGAGGTTGCCGAACATCAAAAAGCCGATGAGGGCGACGCTTTTCGGAGAAACCATTCCCGTAATCACGGTGATGATGATTGGGAACAGAATACGCGTCGTGCGCGAAACGCTTTTCGGTTTATAAGGCATCCGAATCAGGCGCTCTTTTTTCGTGGTGCAAAGCTTGATAAACGGCGGTTGGATAATCGGGACGAGCGCCATATACGAGTACGCGGCGACGATGATGGCGCTGACATATTTTGAGTGAAGCGTATTGGCGACAAAGATGGAGGTCGGACCGTCCGCCGTGCCGACGGCGGCAGCGGAGGCGGCGTCCTTAATATCGAAGCCTAAGAAGCCCGCGAGCGTAAAGGTGAAGAAAATACCGAACTGCGCCGCCGCGCCGAAGAGCATGAGCTTCGGGTTGCTGAGCAGCGGGCCGAAGTCGATCATCGCGCCGATGCCGATGAACAAGAGAAGCGGGAAGAGCTCGTTGGCGATGCCGCTGTCATACAGCGTGTTGAGCGGCCCGATTTCGGTTCCTTGCGTAATCGCGCCCGACAGCGGGAGATTGGCAAGAATCGCGCCGAAGCCGATGGGCAGCAGAAGTGTCGGCTCCATTTCTTTTTTGATAGCCAAAAAAATCAGCGTTCCGCCAATCAGCCACATGACGACCATTTTCCAGTCCAAATTCAGTACATTTCCAAACAACTCGTTGAGTCCGCTTAAGACAGCGTCCACCGGCATCAGTCCTTTCCTTTTAAAAGCGCATTTTGTCGCATTATAACATAGCCAAGAGCTGTTTACAAGTTATCATATAGAAAATATTTTAGAAAAGGATTTTGTTTTTTTGCGAAATGTGGTACAATACGGCTATTAACACAAACAGGAGGTACATTATGGCAAAAATCAAGGTGGCGGTCATCGGCTGCGGCAGTATCGCGCGCGCGGCGCATATTCCGGCGTATATGGACTCAAAGGATGCCGAGATCAAGTATTTCTGCGACATTATCCCCGAACGCGCCGACGAGGCTGTGGAAGCCTATGAGTGCGGCAAAGCGGTTTACGACTATCATGAGATTCTCGATGACGACGAGGTCAAGGCTGTTTCGGTCTGCACGCACAACGATATGCACTCGGTCATTTCCATTGATTTTATGAAGCACGGCAAGGACGTCCTCTGTGAAAAGCCCGCCGCGCGCGTGCTCTCCGAAGCCCTGAAAATGCAAAAGGTATCCCACGAGACGGGGCGTATCCTCTCTATCGGGGTATGCAACCGCTACAGCAAAGCCGTCAATAATATCAAAAAAATGATCGAAAAAGGCGAGCTCGGCGAGGTGTACCACGTGTACGCCAGCTTCAGGGCGCACCGCTCTATTCCCGGCATCGGCGGCGACTTTACAAGAAGGGAAGTTTCCGGCGGCGGTTCGCTTATTGACTGGGGCGTCCACTATATCGACTTAATCGAATACTGCTGCGGCGAGCCTGTTCCGCTGACCGCCAGCGGCGCGGCGTTCTGCAAGCTCGGCAGAGACATAAAAAACTATGTGTACGAGGGTATGTGGGCGGCAAAGACAGCCGATATGAACGGCGTCTACGACGTTGACGACTCCGTTTCCGGCTTTGTCAGGACATCGGGTCCGATTATCTCGTTCACCGGCGCGTGGGCGCAGAATATCGGCGTGAATGACACATTCATCGACTTCATGGGCGACAAGGGCGGCGTCCGGCTCCAGTACGGCGGCACCTATAAGATTTATACGACAAAGGGCAAAAAGCTCGTCGAAACGGAGCCGGAGTTCATCATCAACAATATGCACCACGACGAGGTAATTGATTTCGTCAAGAGCGTCATAAAGGGAGAGCGCAACCGCAACGACATCGACAAGGCGATTACGACGTCAAAGATCATGCAGGCGATTTACGATTCTTCCGAAAAGGGACAGGAGATCAAAATTAAATAAATAAACGCGGCGCTCCGACGGGGCGCCGCGCCAATTTTAATGAATAATGAACAGTGAATAATGAATAATTTCGGGAGGGCTCCGCCCTCGCCCATGATATTCGGGGTGCGGGGTGTCCCCGCCTTGAATTTCTTCATTCTTCATTATTCATTTTTCATTTAACTCAGTTTCCTTCCAGCGCTACCGTCGCCGCGCCGTACAGGCATGCCTGTGTGCCGAGGGCGGTCTTTTTTGTTCTGAGCTTAAGCCCCGTACCCTTAAAGGCGTAGCGGTCGATGCCCTCCGCGATACCTGTTTCCATAATATCATAAGTGAGCGCGGCGCCGCCGAATACGAACAGGCCGATGTCGAGCAGGTTGGCGGCCGTCGCGGTGGCTTTGCCGACAAGGATACCGGCGTTGTAGAACAGCTTGCGCAGCTCCTCGTCGCCCAAAAACGCTTTGGTAGCCAGCTCCTCTGTGGTTTTTATCTCGCCCGGATGCGCGGCAAGATAGGCGTTTTCCAGCGCGTGGCAGGAGGCGCACGCTTCAAGACAGCCCTTGTTGCCGCAGCCGCAGACCGGACCCTGCTCGTCGACGCAGATGTGCCCGATCTCTCCGGCGTTGCCGCCCATACCCTTGAACAGCTTTCCGTCGATGACAATACTGCCGCCGATGCCGTTTGTGATGGTAATCCACATATAATTTATTTCATCCTTGCAGACGCCGAACCGTTTTTCCGCCAGCGCGCAGGCGTTGACGTCGTTTTCGGCGTAGACGGAAAGTCCGTAGCGATCGCCGAGCAGCTTTCTCAGATTCAGATCGCAGATGCCCGAAAACGGTGAAAAGACCCAGATGCCGTTTGCGGAATCGGTCAGCCCCGGCACGGAGATGCCGATCCGCTCAATATCGGGATTGCGGTCTATAACCCTGTCCGCGTATTCAATAATTTTATCAAGGACCAGTCTTTTGGCATCCTGCCCGACATAGAGAGGATTGGTGGAGACGGCGCGCAGGTTGCCCATCTCATCGGATATGGCGCCCGAAAGCTTCGAACCGCCGATGTCAAGGCAAAGAATTTCCATTGTTTTTCCCCCAGTTGTGTATAATGTTTTAATAATATCATATTTTTTCATAAAGTAAATAAGATTCAAAAAAATATTGCATTCAAACATGAATCAGCAACATCAAAAGATATTACAATGAAAAAAATATTACATTGACGAATTTAAAAAAATACGTTATACTTAACCGTAAATGTGGAGGTAGATAGGATGAGGCTCGTTACACGATCGGATTTCGATGGACTCGCATGCGCAGCGTTGCTTAAAGATGCGGGCGTAATTAATTCATGGCTGTTTGCCCACCCGAAGGATTTGCAGGATGGGAAAATCGCCATTCGAGAGACGGATTGTCTTGCCAACGTGCCTTATGTTCCGGGCTGCGGTCTGTGGTTTGACCACCATTCCAGCGAAACCGAGCGGTTGGGTCTCAAGGGGAAATACCGCGGGGAGAGCCGTCCCGCGCCGTCCTGCGCGCGGATCATTTACGATTACTACGGCGGGAAAAAGCGTTTTCCGAATTATGACGAATTGATGACCGCCGTCGATAAGGTCGATTCCGGCAACCTGACCGCCGAGGAGATTTTACGTCCGAAGGGCTGGATACTCATCGGTTTCATCATGGACCCCAGAACAGGTCTCGGAAGATGGCGCAATTTCACCATTTCCAATTATCAGCTGATGGAAAAGCTCATCGACTGCTGCCGAACAATGTCCACGGCGGGCATTCTGAATCTGCCTGATATGCAGGAGCGCATTTTTGTCTATTACGATCAGTCGGTGAAATTCAAGGACATGATCCAAAAACACACACGTCTTGAGAAAAACCTCATTATCACCGATTTAAGAGGCGTTGACCCTATTTATTCGGGCAACCGGTTCTTTATTTACAGCCTGTACCCCGAGCAGAACATCTCAATATGGATCGTCAACGGGAAGGGTGGGGAAGGCTGCAGCTGCGCGGTCGGATATTCGATCCTAAAGCGTAACGCCACCGTCGATGTCGGATCTTTGATGCTCAAATACGGCGGCGGCGGTCACAGGGCTGTCGGCACCTGTCAGTTTTCAGGCGCCGAAATGAAGGAGAAGGTCGCGGCGCTGATTGCCGATCTGCTCAAGGGATAAAAAAACAACGCCCGTCTCACACGGGCGTTGTTTACGGCGTACTGTGCTTTATTTTAGTGCCGCATCAGATGGATTTGACGAGCGGGAGCAGTATGTCCGGCAGCGCCTTATCGGCGTTGCAGAGCGCCTCGCGATAGGCGGACGACGCGGTATCATCCGCGTCGTCCGATATCTTTCTGACGCTTAAAAAGGGCACGCCCAGCATATGGCAGACCGACGCTATAGCGCCGCTCTCCATGTCAAACGCACAAATGTCAAACAGCGCGTGATAGCGGTCGCGCCTTACGGGATCGGTCAGGAAAAAGTCGCCCGAGCCGAGCTTGCCGGTCTTGATGCTCCCGATGCCCCCGATGCCGGTTACGGCGGCGGCCAGCAGCGTTTGATCCGCCTCATAGGTAAACGGTTTACCCTTCTGTTTTTCGCCGGGCAGATAGCCGATGGGCGACAAATCGAAGTCGCACTCGGTATAGCTTGTCCCGACGACGATGTCATTTTTAAAAAGCCCCGACACCGCACCCGCATAGCCGACGTTGAGTACGCCGTCAAAGCTTTTTGTCGCCAGCGCGAGCGCGCAGGCGGCGGCGGCGTTGACCTTGCCCATGTAGGAGCAGACGATAAACAGTTCATTTTCACCGACAACGCAGGAGGCACAGGGCAGAGAGAAGAAAGCATTTTCTCTGTCCTCTTGCGTGTTGAGTGCGTCGATAATCGGATAAAACTCGTCGAGATCGGCGATCAATATAAGCAGTCTCATTTGGCTTATGTACCTC
>CAYYFY010000169.1:0-5089 GCA_964471035.1 uncultured Eubacteriales bacterium | reverse complement strand
AGCTTCAGCTGTGCGTTGAGCTGTACCTGCTGCAGCTGGTACTGGATCAGCTGATTCTGCGGGGTATCCATACTCGCGCTCATCATCGACGACATATCAAAGGAGGTGCCGTTCATGTTGTTGAAGGAGTTAAACATTTCGTTGACATCCTCGATAGTCCCTTGGATATTGACCAAATTGTCCAAAAGCTTACTGAGCTCTGTGAGCAGATCGCCGCTCGGCGCGGGAGCGGTCGTCGCGACCTCGGTCGTCTGAGCGGCGGCTTCACTCTCGGCAATCTGTTTTTTTAGCTCTGCAATCGCCTTTTCCATGTCCTTGATTTGCTTTGTGAGCACCGGAATCGACTCTTCAGAGGCTTTGACCGACGCTTTATACTCATCGTACGCCTTCTGCGCGGCGTTGTAATCCGCCTGCTTTTCTGAAAGAATCGCGTTCAAAGAGCTTGCGTCAAAATCGGCAAGCTTGTCGTCTTTTTTGACAACGGAACCTACGCTGACGTACACTTCCTTAACATACGCTCCCTCAAGAATCATGAAGTCGGAGGTGTTCTCGCTGGTTACCGTACCCGATGTTTCGATCACGCTCTGTACCGAACCGTTCTCAATAACCTTGCCTTCCACTTTTGGAGGTCCTTCCGGCCAGAACAATACCGCCAGCGCCGCAACGCAAGCGACGCCGAAAACAGACATTGCTATAATCAGCTTTTTCTTTGTCGATGACAGCTCACGGAATTTTTTTCTTTTTTTATTCATAAAATGTACCGCCTTGACAACAAAATCGGATTACGGTTGAATTGTTTTGATTATAGTATAATTTAGGTTGTAAGTTGTAACAAAACTGTAAACATTGAGAGGTATGGTTATGAAAAAACTGATCGGTCTGTTTCTTTTGCCCTTGCTCCTTGTCTGCTGCCTGTCCGGCTGTTTTGCCGAGCGGCACGGCGGCGACCTCACCGCGCTGATTACGCGCGTTAACGAAGCCTTGGGCGCAGAGGCTTTGAGCGCCGAGGGGTTCATCGTCGACGAATCAACGAAAAACGCGTACAGCTTCATCGCCTGCGCCGACGGCAGGGAGCTGCTCATAAGCGTCGAATACGATCAAAAAAACCGCTTAACGGCTTGTCACGCCGTTTTTGACGGCGCGGCGACCGAGGCGGTCAAACAGTTTTTACCAGTATATTTTTCAGCATTCACGCAAGAGGGTTTAACCTCCGCGCAAGACGCGCTCGGCGTGCTATCGGCATTTTCGGGCAAAACGGCTCTGAACGAGACTGTCTGTGAGTCCGAATACTACAGCTATATCTGCGCTTCTACGGATGCCGGCACCGTCATCACTTGCGAAAAAATCAACGCATCTACGACGTTATCGGCATCGACGCAGACGCATTCAACGTTAATGGCGCCCTGACGCCCGCAAGATATTCGTAATACCCCTGCGCGCCGACCATCGCGGCATTGTCGCCGCAATAGCGCGGCTCCGGCAGATACATAATAATCCCGCGCTCCTTGCAGGCATCCGTCATTTTTTTACGCAATACGGAGTTGGCGCTGACGCCCCCCGCTAAAACCAGTGTTTTCGCGCCTGTATCGGCGGCGGCGCGCAAAGTGTTATTCACAAGGCAGTCCGTCACCGCGTGAATAAACGACGCGCCGACATCGGGCACAAAGAGTGTCTCGCCGCGCATCGAGGCGTTGTGGACAAGGTTTACCGCGAAGGTTTTCAGTCCCGAAAAGCTGAAGTCGTACAGAGCGTCCTGGACGCGCGGACGCGGGAACGCAAACGCTTTCGGGTTACCATCCTTTGACGCCGTATCGAGGTTGACGCCGCCCGGATACGGCAGTCCCAGCACACGCGCCGCCTTGTCCATGACCTCGCCCGCCGCGTCGTCGCGCGTTCTGCCGAGCACCGTAAAATCCGTATACGACGTCACTGAAACGATGTGGCTGTGCCCGCCTGAGACAATCAATGAGAGAAACGGGGGTTTCAGTTCCGGATATGTCAGATAATTGGCGGCGACGTGCGCGCGCAGATGGTGTACGGGAATCAGCGGCAGCCCCGCCGACAGCGACAGCCCCTTCATATAGTTCACCCCGACAAGCAGCGCGCCTATAAGCCCCGGCGCGTGGGTGACAGCCAGCGCGTCAATATCAAAAAGCTCCAGCCCCGCAGTTTTCAGCGCCTCATCCACGACATAACAGACCGCCTCGGTATGGCGGCGCGAGGCGATTTCCGGTACGACGCCGCCGTAAACGGCGTGCTCGGCAATTTGCGAGGCGACAATATTCGACAGCGCCGTCCTGCCGTCTTCTACAACGGCGGCGGCGGTCTCGTCGCAGGAGGATTCCAAGGCTAAAATTTTCATGTGGTTTCTCCGGTCAAATATAAAGTATAGATAAGCGCGTCTTCGACGGGATGTTCATACATATTTTTAATGATACCCGCGCGGATAAATCCGTATTTCTCATAAAGTGCAATGGCTGCCGCATTCGACGGGCGCACCTCTAAAGTGACAAAAATCGCGTTTTTTTCACTGAGCAGGCGGCACATCTCCGTCAATAACGCAGAGGCTGCTCCCTGCCGCCGAAAACGCGCCGACACGGCGATATTGGCGATATAGCACTCCCCCGCGACAAAATGCGACCCGACATATCCGGCGATTTCCTCCCCGATACACGCCTTAAGAAACAGTGCCGTCCCGTTGCCGAGCTCATCACGCAGGGTATTTTCGCTCCACGGAGAGGAAAAGCACTCCGCTTCAAGCAGCGCCAGCGCCGGAATATCGGTTAAACCCATCGGGGTAATTTTAATCATATCCATTCCGATTCGTCGTATGTCTTGAAGGCGTAGCCCTGTTCAGTCAGATAATCCGCGTTTTTGAGCGCTTTGCCGAGACCTTTGACGACTGCCTTTTGCGGGTCCGTGACGAGAATCGTTTTGATTGAGGTTTGCTCAGACAGGAGCGTGTCGAGCCCGAAGAGCCGCGAGGTGCCGCCGGTCATGATGATACCGTTTTCCGCGATGTCCTTAAGTAACTCCGGCGGTGTGATTTCCAGTACGCTTAGTACCGCCGCGCAAATAGCCTCAAGGCTGTCGCGGAGGGCAAAGTGTATCTCCTGCGCCGTCACCTCGAAATAGAAGGGCATTCCGTCGTCGGTCGACTTGCCGCGTGAGATCGCGGCGATCTCCTCGTTTCTTCTGACCGCCGCGCCGAGCTGCCTTTTTAAGTCCTCCGCGGTCTTTTCGCCGACGGTTACACCGCGGTTGATACGCAGATAATCAATGATGTTCTTATTCAAAAGCTCCCCGCCGATTTTTATCGAGCGCGACACGGCGATGCCGCCCATCGTCACGACCGCGACATCGGCAGTCCCCCCGCCGATGTCGACAACCATCGTCCCGAACGGCTTGTCTAAAGCGACTCCCGCCCCGATAGCGGCGGCAAGCGGCTCTTCAATAAGACAGACGCGACCGGCTCCGGCATACATGAACAGCTGCAGCAGTGTCCTCTGCTCTAAGCTTGTGATGCCCACCGGCATACAGGCGGCTACCGTCGGGCGAAAGAGCCTGTTTTTGCAGATACGCTCAAAGAACGCTTCCAGCATAAGCCGCGCCATGTCGAAATTGACGACGCTGCCGCTTTCGAGCGGTTTATACACGCGATATGCCTCCGGACCGCGCCCGACCATGTCGTCGGCGGCCTGTCCGACGGCGGCAAGCGAGCCGTCTATACTCTCGACGGCGACAATTGAGGGCTCGGACAAAACGATACCCTTTCCCTCGACATACGCCTTTGTACTTGCCGTGCCGAGGTCAATTCCGATTTTTAACCCAACCAAAGAATTCCACCTATACTTATTTGTCTTTGAAAAAGCACTCAAACGCTTTATACGCCATATAGACATCCAGCTTTGAAACGATTTCATAGGGAGAGTGCATCGACAGCACCGGCACACCGAGATCGACGACATCGACATCGAGTGCGGCGATGATTTTAGCGACAGTGCCGCCGCCGCCGGCATCGACCTTCCCGAGCTCGCCGATCTGCCAGACGACGCCGCTCTTATCGAGCATGGCGCGCACCTTGCCCAAAAACTCCGCCGACGCGTCGGAGGACCCGACCTTGCCAAGCGCGCCCGTATACTTGGTGACGACGACGCCTTTGTTTAAAAAGGCAAAGTTGCGTTTGTCGGCGACGTCGGGGAATGTCGGGTCAAAACCGGCGTTGACATCGGCGGACAAACACGTTGATTTCCTCAAAGCCTCATACCCTTGTGCGCCCTCGGCGCACGCAAGGTCATTGACAAAATTCTCAAAATAAGCGCCGACCAGTCCCGTGTTGCCCTGTGAACCGATTTCCTCTTTATCGGTCAGCACCGACACGGCCGTATATGTCGGATTTTTAACCCCCAGAGCGGCGGCGAGCACCGGATAGGCGCAGACGCGGTCGTCATGACCGTAGGCGCCGATCATGCTGCGGTCAAAACCGACATCGGACGCCTTGTAAGCCGGTACAGCTTCCAGCTCGGCGCTTAAAAAGTCCGCTTCGACAATGTCGTATTTTTCATTCAAAAGCTTCAGAATATTCAATTTGACAAGCTCTTTGCCCTCGTCGGCACAAAACGGGAGGCTGCCGACGAGAATGTTGAGCTCCTCTCCCTTTATACCCTCAAAAAGCGTCCGTTTCGCCTGCTCCGCGCCCAGATGCGGCAGCAGGTCGGTGACGGCAAAGCGCGGGTCGCCTTCGTCCTCTCCGATACAAACCCTTACCGTTCCGCCGTCTTTTTTGACGATGACGCCGTGCAGCGACAGCGGCATGGCTGTCCACTGATATTTTTTAATACCGCCGTAGTAGTGGGTCTTGAAAAGGGCAATCTCGTCGGCTTCATAAAGCGGATTGGGCTTTATATCAAGACGCGGCGAATCGATATGCGCCGCCGCGATACGCAACCCCTCGCTGACCGGCTTTTTGCCGATTACAGCTAAAATCAGCGCCTTGCCGCGGTTGTTGACATAGACGCGGCTGCCCGACGCGTACTTCTTCCCCTGTTCAAACGGGACGAAGCCGCTTTTTTCGGCGAGCGCGACGGTC
>CAYYFY010000168.1:0-5157 GCA_964471035.1 uncultured Eubacteriales bacterium | reverse complement strand
ACCGGGAAGCCACAATCCCAAAGCCGCTTTTTTCATTTCTGATCCCCTTGTTATAATACCAATAAAAACGCTTCAGCGATTTATTATTTCTGATATCCAAGTTATTCTACTCCTTTTTTCCTTAATTAACAAGTTTTTTTTAATCCCGCCGGTAAATTCTTTTTATTGACAATTCTCATTTCCGCGTTTATAATGAGGTATCATATTGTGTTCTTAAGGGGAATAGACATGAATTTTTCAAAAAAACAGCTCCTGATTTTTTCGACTGCGGCGTTGGTGCTTGTCACGCTGCTGTCCACCAGCACCATTTTTTCTTCTTTGGCTGTGATACAGTATCTGAGAACAGCCAATACCGTCAACTATGTCACGGTGACCACACCGGTAACCGTACCGGTTACGGAGCCGGTTTCTACCGGCGAAACAGCCGTGCCCGTAACGGACGCGTCCGGTCAGATTATCGGCACGACACAGGTCACCATTGACAACGCGGCCACCAACGGTCCCACCGCAGCCACCTCACCGACCAACGGCGCAACCAACAATATGACGACTGCCGCGACGAATAACAACGGCACTGCCGGAACCACGGTCAAACAGACCGCAAAGGTCCCCGCTACACCCGCCGAAATCGCCGCGCTCTATGTAACCGCCAACAACAACGTCAAGACCAAGGCAAAAAAAGCGACTTTAACCTATAGAAACGCTACGAACTATAAAGGCTTTGTCGAGGCGGGCGCCCTGTCGTCGGTCGGCAAGCTTTTAATGGATCGCTATTTAAAAGAAGAGCCGGACTTGAATGAAGCGCATACCGACGATATTGCCGCAAAATTCCCTCCCGTCGGCACCACCAGCCACCTCACAGCGGCTGACATCAATAAAGCAACCTGCGTAGACAAGGGCTCCTTCTATTTTGTGACGATTCTTCTCAAGCCCGACAAAAACCCGAAAGCCGGTTATGGCTCCGGTTCCATTTGTAATGTTATAAACACACAGGAAATATACGACGCGGCGAGCGCCTATGTCGATATTTCAAATATTGTCCTGGATTATGACGGCGTCTACTGCGAGGCGGACATTGATAAAGCGACGGGGAACCTTACAAAACTCTATACAAAGGTGCCGATGTATCTCGGTCTTCACGCGGAAAAAATCGGTATCGGCGTCGATGCCAAGGTCGGTCTCCAGTTTGAGGAGAAGTGGACGGTCAACTATTGATGAAGTGTTCCTGACGGAACATTGATTGAATGAATAATGAAGCCGCTAACGCTAATGAATAATAAATAATTCAAGGCGGGGCAAAGCCCCGCGCCCCGATTATAATGGGTGAGGGCGAAGCCCTCCCAACATTCCTCATTCCTCATTCCTCATTCCTCACTTAAAAAAGTCCTCCTCGGAGGACTTTTTTTACCGTCTGCTGTCTTTGATTGTCTTGATACGCGCCATCGCTCTGGCAAGCGCCGCCGCAGAGTTATGGTATTCCTGCAGGCTTGCCTTCTGACGCAGCCGTTCCTCGGCGCGTTCCATAGCGGCTTCGGCGCGTTTTAAGTCGATCTCTTCGGGATATTCGGCGGCGCTGACGAGCAGAACAGCCCTGTCGGGCGTGATCTCGGCAAACCCGCTGGTGACGGCGGCGACGCGCCACTCTCCGTCCGTCTTGTATTTGAGCTCGCCGGGCTCAATGGCGGTAACGACCGGCTCGTGACCCGACTCGACGCCGTATAAGCCGTCGCTGATGGGTATGATCAGCGATTCGGTCTGACCGCTGAAGAACTGTCGGGTGGGCGTAAAAATCTCCAAAAGAAACGCAGGCATCACAGCACCCCCAGCTTTTTGGCGCGCTCCGGTACCTCGTCGGCGCTGCCGACCATGCTGAAGGCGGCCTCCGGATATTTATCAAGCTCGCCGCCGAGAATGGCCTCGAAGCTTTTAAGGTTGTCCTCGATGTTGACGTAACGTCCGGCAAGACCTGTGAAATTCTCCGCCACGAAGAGCGGTTGGGAAAAGAACTGCTGAATACGGCGCGCGCGTTCGACGACCTTCCGGTCGTCGGCGGAGAGCTCCTCCATGCCGAGTATGGCGATGATGTCCTGCAGCTCGCGGTAGCGTTCAAGCAGCGCTTGCACGCCGCGGGCGATTTTGTAATGGCGCTCGCCGACGATGTCCGGCTCTAAGATGCGGGACGCTGACTCAAGCGGATCGACCGCCGGATAGATACCCATCTCAACGATCTTACGCGAGAGGACGGTCGTCGCGTCGAGATGCGCGAAGGTCGTCGCCGGAGCGGGATCGGTCAGGTCGTCGGCGGGGACGTAGACGGCTTGCACCGAAGTGATTGCCCCGTCCTTCGTCGAGGTGATGCGCTCCTGCAGCGCGCCCATCTCCCCCGCTAAGGTCGGTTGGTAGCCGACCGCCGAGGGCATACGCCCCATCAGCGCGGACACCTCGCTGCCCGCCTGCACGAAACGGAAAATATTGTCGATGAAGAGCAGGACGTTCTGCTTTTGAACATCGCGGAAGTATTCGGCCATCGTCAGTCCCGTCAGCGCCACACGCATACGCGCGCCCGGCGGTTCGTTCATCTGCCCGAAGACCAGCGCGGTCTTCTCGAGCACGCCCGAGGCGGTCATGTCGTGCCAGAGGTCGCTGCCCTCGCGGGTGCGCTCTCCGACGCCGGTGAATATCGAATAGCCGCCGTGCTCGGTGGCTATATTGTGAATCAGTTCCTGAATGAGGACGGTCTTGCCCACGCCCGCGCCGCCGAACAGCCCGATCTTACCGCCTTTCGCATAGGGGTCCAAAAGGTCGATGACCTTGATGCCCGTCTCAAAAAGCTCGGTGACGGGACGCTGGTCCTCAAACCGCGGAGGGCTTCGGTGGATCGACCATTTTTCCGAGGTACTGACCGGTCCTTTTTCGTCCACCGGCTCGCCGAGAACGTTGAACATACGCCCTAGAGTCACTTCGCCGACGGGAACGTGAATCGGTCCGCCGCCGCTCTCAACATCTGCCCCTCTGGTCAGCCCCTCGCTGGGCGCGAGCATGATGCAGCGCACCGTACTGTTGCCGACAAACTGGGAGACCTCCATAACGCGCCGCTCGCCCGCGACATCGACCGAGAGGGCGTCGCGCACCGCCGGAAGCTGTCCGGCAGGAAACTCCACGTCGACGACGGGTCCCATCACCTGTACTATTTTACCGCTCATAAAAATCTGCCCTTTCCATCACTGTCTGTTTTCCTGCTGCGCGCCGCCGACAATTTCGGTGACTTCCTGCGTAATGGCCGCCTGCCGGACCCTGTTATAGGTCAGATACAGGTTCTTGAGCATCTTCCGCGCGTTGTTCGAGGCGGCGTTCATCGCCGCCATGCGCGCGTTCTGCTCGCTGCAAAACGATTCCACCAACACGCCGAAGATCATGCCCTTCATATAGCCGGGCACAAGACGGTCGAGCACATCCTTTTCGGACGGAACATAACGGATCATTTCGGAGTACCGCCGCTCCGGCAGCTCTTCCATAACGAATAGCTCGCGTTCAACGGGTAACAGCATCGTCGCGGTCGGTTCCATGACCATGGCGTTGACCATTTTTGTATAGATGACCCAGACCTCGTCGAGCTCTCCCTCTGCGAACAGTTTTAAGAAGACCTCCGCAATTTCACGTGCGCGGCTCACCGTGGGGTTCTGGGCGGTATACATGAACTCGCCGTCGACGTCGATGTTCTTGTGTGAAAACCAGACGCGTCCCATCTGCCCCACAAGAAACAGCGTGGGGTTCTGAATATTCTGCAGCCGCTCCTCGGCCGCTTTTAAAACATTGTGATTATACGCGCCAGCCATCCCTTTGTCGCCGGTGATGACGATATACCCGATCTTGCGCTTTTTCAGCGGGATTTCCTGACGCCTGTCAAAGTAGGTATGGTCGATTTCGGGCGATCGCGCGAGAATATCGGCGATCGTCGAGGTGATTTTCCCGAAGTACGGACGGGTATCGTCAAGCTGCTTTTTCGCCTTGCTCAAAGAAGAGGATGCGATCCAGTACATGGCGTCGGTGATTTTCAGCGTCTCTTCGACACTCTTGATATGCCCGCGCACTTCCTTGATGGCTACCATGATGATTTCGCCTCGTTTTTAAACGCGTCGAGCGCGCCGCGCACAGTCTCGACGGCAAGCCCGGGCAGGTCGCCGCTCTGCTGTATCTGCGCGATGGCGCCGGCATGCTCGCGCTCCATATAATCGGCAAATGCGTTGACAAAGTCCGGCAGCCTGTTCAACGGTACGTCTGACAAAAGATCGTTCGTCGCGGCATACAGGATGACCGCCTGCCGTGCCACGCTCATCGGATGATACAGCGGCTGCTTGAGGATTTCAAGCAGCATACGCCCGTGGTTCAATGCCTGCTGTGTAGATTTTTCGAGGTCGGACGAAAACTGCGTAAAAATTTCAAGCTCGCGAAAGCGTGCCAGATCGATGCGCAGCGTGCCCGCCGACTTCTTGACGGCGCGTGTCTGCGCCGCGCCGCCGACGCGTGACACCGAAAGACCGACGTTGACGGCCGGACGCTGTCCGGCGTTGAACAGTTCTGTTTCTAAATAAATCTGACCGTCGGTGATTGAGATGACATTGGTCGGGATATACGCCGACACGTCGCCCGCGAGCGTTTCGATGACGGGCAGCGCCGTCATAGAGCCTCCGCCGAATTCATTAGTCAGACGACCGGCGCGCTCAAGCAGGCGCGAGTGCAGATAGAAGACGTCGCCGGGATACGCCTCACGCCCCGGAGAACGCTTAAGGAGCAGCGAAAGCGTCCTGTAAGCGACGGCGTGTTTGGAAAGATCGTCGTAAACGATCAGCACATCCTTGCCCTGCGCCATGAAATACTCCCCGAGCGCCGCGCCCGCATAGGGAGCGACATACTGGAGGGACGCCATATCGCTGGCTGTCGAAGACACGATGATGCTGTATTCCATAGCCCCATGCCTGTTCAGCACGTCCCAGATACCGGCGACCGTCGACGCCTTCTGACCTACAGCCACATAGATGGCGATGACGTTCTGCCCCTTTTGATTAATAATGGCATCGACCGCGATGGCGGTCTTGCCGGTCTGGCGTTCGCCTATAATCAGCTCGCGCTGACCACGGCCCATCTGCACCATGGCGT
>CAYYFY010000167.1:0-5177 GCA_964471035.1 uncultured Eubacteriales bacterium | reverse complement strand
TTCATTATTATGACCATCCTTTCTAAGCGAGGCGGAAGTTTTGTCCGGTCGGCGAAGCCGATTCGCATCTTCACCTACGATACGAAAGGACAAAACTTCGGGTTGAAAGATTCATCTTTCAACCTTCATAAGTGAAACGACTTCATTATTCATTAAGATGTTCACATCTTCTCCGGCGCGTCGATTTTAAGCAGCGTCAGCACATTTTTCATAACAATGCGCGTACAGTCGCATAAGAAAAGCCTCGCCCGCATGAGTCCTTCGTCCCCGCCGATGACGCGCTGCGCATTGTAAAACTTATGGAAGCGCGACGCCAGCTCTACGGCGTACTGCGTAATACGCGCGGGGTTGTACTGTTTCGCCGCCTCGGCAATCTCGCCGGAAAGCGCGGCGATATGCGTAATCAGCGCCTTTTCCGCGTCCGTTTGAAGCAGCGCCAGTTCTTCGGGCGACGCCTCGCCGACGGTGATGCCGTCGGTTGTCAGTTTCGTAAAAATACTGCATATGCGCGCGTGGGCGTACTGGCAGTAGTAGGCGGGATTCTGGCTCGACTGCTCGACGGCAAGGTCAAGGTCAAAATCGAGGTGCGTATTGGCCTCCCTGTAATTGAAGAAAAAGCGGGCGGCGTCGATGGGCACCTCGTCGAGCAGCGTCGCAAGCGTGATGGCGTTGCCCGAGCGCTTCGATGCCTTGACCGTCTCCCCGTCCCTGACCAGCCGGACCATTTGCATCAGCACGACATCGAGCCGCGCGCCGTCGATACCGAGCGCCGAAAGCGCCGCTTTCAGGCGCGGCACATAGCCGTGATGGTCAGCCCCGAGCACATCGACGGCCCTGTCGAAGCCGCGCACGGCCAGCTTGTTGTAATGGTACGCGATGTCCGGAACGACATAGGTCGGTATCCCGTTCTGACGGACGAGCACGAAATCCTTATCGCAACCGAAAGCGGTCGCCCTGAACCAGAGAGCGCCTTCGCTTTCATAGGTACAGCCGCTTTTTTCGAGCAGCGACAGCACCTTTTGCACCTCCCCGTTTTCGTGGAGAGTGCTCTCCTTAAACCATGTATCATAGGTGATCCGGTATTTTTCGAGGCCGCTTTTCATCGCGTCAATATTTTTCGGCAGCGCATAGGCGACCAGCGCCTGCCTGCGCTCCCGTTCGCTCTTATATAGATACGCGTCGCCGTGCAGAGCGGCAAAGCCCTCGGCATGGGCGACGATGTCCGCCCCATGGTAGGAATCCTCGGGCAGCTCTGCCCCGTCGCGGTAAAGCTGCTGATACCTCAGATCAAGCGACAGGGCGAACTTTTCGATCTGATTGCCTGCGTCATTGATATAAAATTCCCGTTGGGTCCGGTATCCGGCAGCCTCTAAAAGACTTGCCAGACAGTCTCCGACGGCTCCGCCGCGGGCGTTGCCGATGTGCATCGGGCCGGTCGGATTGGCCGAGACGAACTCGACGAGCACCGACTGCCCTTTACCCGTATCGGAGCGGCCGTAGGCGTCCTTATTCTTCATGACGTCGCGCAGGACATCCGCGTAATAGGCGCTTCCCAGCGTAAAATTGATAAACCCCGCTCCGGCTGCTTCAAAATGTTCAAAACAGCTGTCCTTTAAGGAAATATAGTTTACCAGAATATCGGCGACCGCGCGCGGCGCTTTACGCTGGAGTTTCGCGAGGACGAACGCGGCGTTCGACGCGTAGTCGCCGTGCGCGCGGTCGTCGGGAACCTCAATTTTAAAAGGGGGCGGCGCGCACGCCGTCAATTCACCGCCGCCTACGGCACGGTGAAAGGCGTTTTCGATAATAACGGCAATTTGTGTTTCGGCGATCGCGACCGGTTCAGACATATTATATTCCCTTGACCGTAATGGTCATCGTGTTTTCGGCGGCAAGACCGGAGTTGAAATCGACGGTATAGTTTAGGTTCACAACCCCGCCGTTCTCACCCATGACGACGCCGACGTTTTTGGCGAACACGCCCATCATGAAGCTGCCCATCGGCGTATCGTAGTAACAGCTGTGACGTTTGTTCTGCTCTAAGATAAGCTGCGAGCTGTAGGGGCCGTCACGGCTCATGGTGACGCAGGTCGGCGAGTCGATTTTCAGCGTCGTCACCGAACCCTTCAACTCGCCGTCCACCTCGTCGTAGGAAATCGACACGCCGTCCTTGTCCGACTTTAAAGTACCGGTGGTCGTGATTTCAAGCCGCTCGGTCTCACCGTCGGAAAGCTGTTCGTCGTATATGGTGATGAGGACTTCCTTTTTCATTGTGTAAGACCTTTTCTTTCAAACGCGTAACCGATGAGTTTATCGACAAGCTCTCCGTAAGAGACGCCCGCCGCCCCGAAAAGCTTCGCGTACATGCTGATGGACGTAAAGCCCGGAATGGTGTTGATCTCGTTGAGATAGACGTCCCCGTCGGGCGTCATGAAGAAATCGACGCGTGAAAGCCCCGCGCAATCTAAGATTTTATAGGCTTTCATCGCGAGCGCGCGAATCTCCTCGGTCTTCTCCGCGGACAGCTTTGCGGGGATAATCAGCTCGGAAGTATCGTTTATGTATTTGGCGTCATAATCGTAAAACTCGTTGCAGGGAACGACCTCGCCGACGCACGCGGCAACAGGATCCTCGTTGCCCATGACCGCGCACTCAAGCTCGCGCCCCTTGACAGCCGACTCAAGCACAACCTTCGTATCGTACGCAAAAGCCGTTTTTAACGCGTCGGTGAGCGCCTCTCCCGAAGAGGCTTTTGAGATGCCGACCGACGAGCCAAAGTTGGCCGGTTTAACGAAAACGGGCAGCGACAGCGTCTTGATGATTTCGTCAATGTCGGTAAGCCCCTTATCAAAATCGTGCTTGCGGACAAGCAGCCATTTTGCCTGTAAAATACCGGCGCCGTCGCACAGGGTGTTGGTAATCGCTTTATCCATGCACATCGCGCTTGAGAGCACGCCGCAGCCGACATAGGGAATGCCCGACAGCTCGAGCAGCCCCTGTATGGTGCCGTCCTCGCCGTTTTTGCCGTGAAGCACGGGAAATATGACGTCGATAGGGATTTTTTCGACAGCGCCGTCGCGAAGGACGAGCAGCGCGCCGTCCGACGGGTTTGCCGACAGCACCGCCGGCAGGGTGCCGCCGTTATTCCAGCCGCCGCTTTCAATGTCGTCAACACCGCCGGTATAAAGACGCCACTCGCCGTCCTTCGTAATGCCGAGCGTAATCACGTTGTATTTGTCTTTCGGCACGTTGCGGATAACCGACGCGCCTGAGCGCAGGGATACCTCGTACTCGCTGGACCTTCCGCCGAATATAACCAATAAATTTTTCAAAATAATCACCCAATATACAATGTATGGTTTTAGATTCGTAATATGATAACACAACGCGCTGTTTTAATCAATTGATTTTTCTTCAAAATAGGGTTGTGAATACAACTAATAAATGGTAGAATATACTAAATGAAATAAAGGAAGTTGACTATGAGGACAGAGGACATACTCTCAAGAGTCGATCACACGCTGCTGTCGCCCGAGGCTTCGCGCGCGCAAATCGAGGAGCTCTGCGCCGACGCCGTGCGCTTTTCCTGCGCCTCCGTCTGCGTGGCGCCGTCGTATGTTGCTTTAGCCAAAGAGCTGACGGCGGGAAAAATAAAGGTCTGTACCGTCATCGGCTTCCCGTGCGGCTATGAGACGACGGCGGTCAAAATCTTCGAGACACAGGACGCGATAAACAACGGCGCGGACGAAATCGACATGGTTGTCAACATCGGATTGCTTAAAGACGGGCAATATGACCGCGTTCTTTCCGAAATACGCGCGGTAAAAGACGCCTGTCATGGCAAGACGCTCAAGGTCATCATCGAAACCTGCCTTCTGACCGACGACGAAAAAATCAAAATGTGCGGACTTGTGACCGAAGCGGGCGCGGATTTCATCAAAACCTCGACCGGCTTTTCAAAGGACGGGGCGACCTTTCGGGACGCCGCGCTGCTGAAAAAACATATCGGCGAAAAGGTGAAGGTCAAGGCCGCCGGAGGCATTAAAACACTGGAGGACGCCGAAGAATTCATAAGGCTGGGCTGCGACCGGCTCGGTACAAGCCGGATCGTCGCACTTATGAAAAACCGCTGTGACCCTTCTTCATACTGAGGTGAGTTTCTATGACTTTTATCAAGATCCCGCATGACGACATCGACGAGATGGATAAAGACGAATTGCGTTATCTGGTGCATCAGTGGAATAAACTCAACAGGGTGACCTATCTCGTCTGCGCCGCCTATATGTGGGTCAATGTATTCTTTGGCGTGTATGGCATAGCCATCATTTTACTCAATATCATCTCTTTTTCCACGGAGCTCTATACGCTTCTCAATGTTTATCCGGGGATTTTGGCCGTATGCTTCGCGTTTCTGACCGCCATGGTCAAGGGCAGCGAACGACGGGGCTACACATTGACGCTCGTCGCGATTCTCCTCAACACCCTGTCCATCGCGCTTAGCCCCGTATATGTCGTCCTCGTGGCGCTGTCGATCGTCCCTGTGCTGTTTGTTCTCAGGAGCATAGTCAATCTGCCGATGCTTGAAAAACTGAAGCAGCAAAAGGGATACCCGTATTTCACCTACACGGTGGCTGAAAAATTCAATTCGCAAATCTACCTCAGAGACAAGGAATTGCACCCGATAGGCGAAGCCTACATTCCGTGGAACGCGTTTGATGACTATGAAAATTTAATAGAAAATGAATGTATAGAGGGAGAGAAAACAATGACGACAGTCAAGACCAAGCACAGCGAAATGATCTTCGAGCAGGACAAATTCATGGACAGCTGCCACGCCTCGACGGTGCTGCCCCTAGAGGACGGTACGGTCGTCGCCGCGTGGTTCGGCGGCTCGCAGGAGGGACATGACGATGTCACCATCTGGTACGCAAAGCGCAAGAGCGGACAGTGGAGCGAACCTAAAAAGGTGTTCGTCACCGAGACGCAGCCACACTGGAACCCCGTGCTTTTTCAGAAGCTCGACGGAACGATACTGCTCTATTTCAAATACGGCAAGCCCATCCGCCAGTGGAAAACCTATGTCGCGTATTCGACTGACGGCGGCGAAAGCTTCTCGGCGCCCAAAGAGCTTGTTCCGGACGATAACAGCGGCGGACGCGGTCCCGTCAAGAATAAGC
>CAYYFY010000166.1:0-5186 GCA_964471035.1 uncultured Eubacteriales bacterium | reverse complement strand
CGCTGTCGTCACACCGGACGATGTCCAGCACCGCCGGACCAAGGAGAACACCGGCCAGCAAAGCGCCCAGCACCTCCGGCATTTTAAGCTTACGGGCGACGATTCCTCCGGTCTTTGTGGCGACCAGAATCAAAGCGATATCAAGCAGAACTTTCTCCATAGTTGTCTCCGATCGTTTGAGATAAAAAAAGTGAGAAGCCCAAAAAGGACTTCCCACCCAAGAAGCTGATTCTTGAAAACGGCAAATGCCGCTCAACCGCTTTTTGATTATAGCAAACAAAAACGGTAAAGTCAAATTGAAAATTGCAAGCCGGACAACCTATCAGGTATATTTTTTAGATACTTACCGCGCCGTCCGACAGCCTTTCAAACAGCGGCGAAACCGCGGGCAGCGCCGTACCGGACAAAACGGACTGCGGTGCCCAGTTTTCCGACAGGCCAAGCCAGCCGCAAACGGTGTCCGACGAGAACGGCAGAAACGGCTTGAGCAGCACCGCCGCGTTGGCGATGACCTGTACGCAGTTATAAATCGTTTCGCCGCAGAGATTTGGCGCCGATACGCGCGTTTTCCACGGCTCGCCGGCATCGAAAAGGCGGTTGCCGAAGCGCGAAAGACCAATAGCGGCTTCAAGGGCATCCTTGAACTCTCCTGCCTCGATATGCTTTCCGACCGTTTCAAACGCCTTATTTATAGACGCCTCACATTCTTCGGACAACGTCCCTTCGGGAACGGCGCCGCCCTGATATTTCACAATAAACGCGAGCGTTCGGTTGACGAGATTGCCCCAGATACCGAGCAGCTCGCCGTTGTTTTTCAAGGCAAGTTCGCGCCGCGAAAAATCGGTGTCGCGTTTTTCGGGACCGTTGGCGATAAAGAAATAGCGCAGTGCGTCCGGATGCACCTCATTCACGATGTCCTTGACCCAGATCGCCCAGTTTTGGCTCGTGGATATTTTGCGTCCCTCCAGAGTGAGGTGCTCGCTGGAGATAATGTCATCAGGCAGGCGCAGATTCTCCCCGTGTGCCAGCAGCAGCGACGGCAGGATGATCGTGTGAAACGGGATATTGTCCTTGCCGTGGACGTAGTAGTGCCGCGCGTTTTCCCCGAACAGCTCTGAAAAGGGAACGCCCCTCTCGACGCAGAGCACGGCGCTTGCCGACAGGTAGCCGAGCACGTTTTCCGCCCAGATATAGATTTTCTTACTTTCGTACCCTCCCCTAGGCACGCTTATCCCCCAGTCGAGGTCGCGCGTGACCGCCCGGTCGCGCAGCCCTTCGTCGATGTAACGCTTTGTAAAGGCCGTCGCGTTTTTTCGCCAGTGCGGTCGGGCGTCAAGAAATGCCCGCAGCTCCGGTTCTAATTTTGAAATTTCCAGAAAGAGCTGCGTGGATTGCCCTAAAGTGACCGCCGTGCCGCAGTCGGCACATACACCGTCCTGGAGCTGCTCGGCGTCGAGCACCGCGCCGCAGGAATCGCACTGATCGCCCCGCGCTTTCGCGCCGCAGAACGGACACCGCCCGACGACGAGCCGGTCGGTCAGCGCCTTTTGACAGCGCGGACAGTGCGCCTGTCCGATCGTCCTTTCGGAGATATAGCCGCTTTCATAGAGCTTTTTATGAAACGCCTGTACAAAGGTGATGTGCTTTTCATCCGATGTTTTCGTATACAGATCATACGAAAAGCCGAGCTTTTGAAAAACCTCGCAGAACTCTTTGTGGTACCGTTCGCTGATTTCATGAGGGCTTTTCCCCTCCTGCCGCGCGCGGACGGTGATCGGCGTCCCGTAGCAGTCGCTGCCGGAAACATAGAACACGCGGTCGCCCTTCCGGCGGTAGTAGCGCGCCAGCACGTCGCCGGGCAGAAGCGCCGCGATGTGCCCGATATGGAGCGGACCGTTGGCATACGGCCACGCGCCGCCGATTAAGATATTGGTCATACAAATTACCTCTTTCAATAAAAATTGCGCTCCTATTCCGGAATCCGGCTTAACCGTCATCTGGAACAAGAGCGCCGCTAATACGCCGCGCGCTACCGCGGTATGTCAATCCAGTACCGCTGCAGCGTCGTGCCGTTTTCTTCGGTGACCTCGTTTTCGAGTACGCCGCCGTTTTTCAGGATGGTACGCGCGGAGGCAACGTTCTCTTTGTCACAGGTGACGAGCGCTCTTTCAATGCCGCGTTCGCCGCACATTCGCAGCGCCTGCGCGAGCATCTCTGAGGCATACCCTTTTCTGCGCTCACAGGGGCGCACGCCGTAACCGATATGGCCGCCGAACCCAAGCAGGAAATCGTTCAGCTTATGCCGTATCTGAATCGTTCCGACAATGCGGTCGCCGACGACGGCAAACAGCATCGTTGACGGAACGTAAGTTTCGGTTTCGGTTGTCAGGGCGTCATTGATTTTTTGGAGCCAGTCCCGATAGTTTTCGGTCCTGTAAAGTCCCCCGCCGCCGTGAATCGTCGGCTCGTTGCGGTCAAAATACTCCTGACGGTATTCGAGTGCCTGCGCTTCCATCTCAAGCGTCGGGAAAACAAGCTTTAATCCGGACATACCGTTCACTCCTCCTATAGTTTTAGTTCCATCCGCAAAGTGCGTTCGGTCATGCCGTGTTTCCTGTAAAAAGCGATAGCGCTTTCATTGAAGCTCCAGACGCCGAGATCGATATTGTGACAGTGTAATTCCCGCGCCGTTTCGCGGCATTTGTCAAATAAAAGCGTGCCGATCCCCTGATGGTGGCATTTTTCGAGCACGCAGATGTCGTCGATATAAAAGCAGTCAAAATCGCGGTATGTCGCGTGACCGCGGTAGCGTATGACGCTCGCGAACGCGTAACCGACAACTTCTTTACCGTTTTCGGCGATGAATACGAAGTCATCCGGATTATCAAGCCTTTCCTGAAAGCTCTCGTCGGTAAAATACCGCGCCTCTTTTTTGAACAGGTCGGGACGCCCCCGAAAATGCAGGTCCGCGATCTCCTTTTGGAGAGGGCGGATTTTTTCGCGGTCGGAAAGTACGGCGTTCCTGATAAGAATGTTCATTGCCTTTCCCTTTGCGCCCGGCTCAAGCCGGCGGCCGACATACATCAAGTGTGTCGCATACGATAAAAACTCTTCCCGCTCGCAGGTTTGTATCGCTATTTCCGTCCAGCGCTTTACCACGGCTTCTTCGCAGGCGCAAATCTCCTTGTCTCCCGGCGCGGTAACCCCCTCTTGTCCGAAAAAACGCAGCTTTTCAAGCTCGAACTGTTCCATAAACGGCAAAATATCCTTGGGTGCCATGAAACAGGATTTGGTAAAAGCGTCGCCGCAGTACGTTGTGTTTTGAAGAAAGCTGTCAATATATGCCCTCTCGCTATCATTCAACAAACGTTCCGGGCTGTCATCCAGAAAATCCACAATACCCGCGAATAGGGAGATAAACGATACAAAAAGAATTCCGCCCGGTTTTAACAGCTTTAAAGCGGCGTTTACCGCTTGTGTCCGATGCTGTTGTTCAAGAAGATGATACAAAGGTCCCATGAGCAGAATACAGTCAAAAAAACCGTCCGCAACGCGGTCCGCCTCGCGCGCGTCTCCCTGAACAGCCCGAATACTCAAATTAAGTTCCAGACTTTTATTTTTTGCAAACCGTATATTTTCTTCGGAAATGTCCAGCAAGGTAACGTCACAGCCCTTTTCGGCAAGATACAGAGCATACCTGCCCGGACCGCCGCCGATATCGAGTACTCTGTCCCCGGGTTTTATATAGGTGTCCAAGTAATGTTTTGTCACCGCAAATTCGATCGGATGACAGAGGAGTCTGTTCCATTCGTTTTGAACAGAGGCATTGTAATATTCTCTGATGATACCGGTATCTTCCATGCTTTTCATTCCTTCCTTAGCACGTCGAGCGTGTGATGGGACATTCCCGTCATGTCCTGGCGCTCGCATATAGCAAAATGATACTTCAGGTACAGCGCGTAGGTTTCGTCGTCCATGGAGTCGATCAACTCCTGATTGTAGTTGGTGTACATATCCGTACCGACGAAGTGCAGCCTTTCAGCTTTGAGTGTCGAAACGAGCCGGTCGATCTCCTCTCGGCGGTAGAGTACGAACACCTCCTTGGGCGTGGAGGTCGTTTCAAAGGTGTCGGGATTCACAAGCCCCGTTTCGATCAGGTTATGAATATTGCCCTTCCGAAAGCCGTACCCGAGGATCGAAGGGTCGCTCATGCAATACGCGGCGAACAGGACGCCTCCGCTTTTCGTGACGCGCAGCGCCTCCGACAGCGCTTTTTCTTTATCCTCTGTGGTGAACAGATGGTACATCGGTCCGAGTAAAAGCGTGACATCGAAGCTGTCAGCTTCATAAAATGACAGGTCGGTTGCGTTTCCCTGCCTCACGGCGATTTTTTCGTCCGGACGCGTGGCGGCGTTGAATTTCTCAATATTGCTTTCAACCAGCTCGACAGCCTCGACCTCGCAGCCCTCGCGGGCAAAATAGTGCGCGTAGCGCCCCGGTCCCGCGCCGATCTCGAGAATTTTCATGCCAAAACGCAGGTAACGCTCAATATACCACGCGGTAGTCGCGAACTCGACGTTCCCGTGTCTTGACAGCAGCCTGTTTTCCTCCTCACACGCCGTGTAATGAGCACTGAGTATCTCAAAAGCATCCATAAATATCCTCCTTAAAAATAATAAAACGGCGTAAGCCTTTTTCATAGCTTACACCGCCATCAATCCGAGAAAAATACTACTCTCCCGATTTTAGGTACAAAGGCGTAAGCCCGCACGGATACGGCATCGATCCGTCCCACGCGTGCATACCGGCAGAATAAAAATGAAAGTTATTTGTCACTGTCGGCGCCTCCCTAAAAATTTTCGCTAAGGATAACACATGGAAACAAGTTTGTCAAGAAAATTATTTCGGTAAAAGACGGTACTTTATCTGATTTTTTATTGGCTCTGTCGAGCGCATAAAAACAATTAATGAATAATGAAGACGCTTCGCTCATGAATAATGAATAATTTCGGTGGCTTTTCTGCGAAAAGCATTGTATTTATTTACCGATACAATTATAACTGCTTTTCCTTTGCAGTATTGATAGATCGCCTATTCTTCCGTAGGGTCTTGGGCGCTTTTCTTCGCTTCCACTGTCAAAGTCGGGAATAACACATGAAAATAAGTTTTGTCAAGAAAATTATTTC
>CAYYFY010000165.1:0-5209 GCA_964471035.1 uncultured Eubacteriales bacterium | reverse complement strand
CGGTCGGCAAAGCCGATTCGTATTTTCGTCTATAATACGAAAGGATAATACTTCTGTTTGAAAGATTTATCTTTCAAACTTTTTACCTCTTCATCAAAATGGCATACGCCAGTTTCATTTTGCCCTTTGCCGCTTAAAATATTCATTTTGTCAGTACGCCGCCGTCGGTATACAGCAAAATTAAAATTTCTTCCTCATAGCCCGTTTTGGGGTTCAGGTAGACGAGCAGCTCCTGACCGTCCTTACCCGTGCAATAATACTCATAGGTAAATTTTTCCGTTTCGGAATCGGTCGGAATGATGGCTTTTTGCGCTTTGTTTACCTTTAAAAAGCTGCTTAGCAGCTTCTGTGCGCCCGCCATTGAATATCGCGTCGATGACGGAATGTCGTGCTTTTTATGGTTCATGATATACCCGCGCGCGTCAACCGACAGCACGTCGCCCGTATCGAGCGCCACGCTGACCTTGATAAGGTCGGTGTAACAGACGACCCCGTCCTGCACATAGGAGAAATTGACGGTGCAGATGCCGTCGCTGCTCGAAAAATAACTCTCCTTCATGTTGTCGAAGCCGTGATTTTTAAGATATTTCTGCGCGATGTCTGTCGCCTCCGTCTGTGAGAGCTTTTCCTCGCCCGCGTAGCGCGAGCTGAGCAGATAACAGACGTACCCGCCGCGTTTGGTCACCGCTATGGTGAAATCCGCGCCGTTGAAAAGGTAACAGGGCAGAATGCTGTTCTCCTCCTCGCCGCCGCTCAGAGTATCCGCTTTTACGTTGAGGTATTCGGCGGCTGTCTGTTTGGCGGAATCGGCGCTGACGATCTTTTTGCCCTTGGTCAGAGCGGGCTCTTTTTTATTGATATGGTCCGAAAACGGACCGTCGTAAATGAGCGTCGGGTATTCCGAAAGCGACTCCTCCGCGTCGGTAAGCGCACCGGAAAAGTTGATTTTCGCCGTATCCGCCGCCTCGCCGATGGTCTGCACCTTTTTTTTGCTATTGGTAAAATCGAGGTTGCCTAATTGCTGTTCGGATAAAAGATATGCGATCTGCTCGGACAGCGCCCCCGCGATGTCCTTGAGCGAAAACAGGCTTTCGGCTTCCTTTGCCGTAACCGTTTCGCCGCGCGCGGCCTTCTCGTTGAGCGACATGGTATAATCGCCGACCTGCGATAAAAACTTATAGGTGTTGATGAGCTCGCTGTGCTGTGCCGGAAGCTCCGACAGCGCGTTTTTGGCGGCGGTGCTCTCCATCCAGAGCTGCGCGGCAATGGTCGCGAGCATCGGCGACGAGCTCGCGTAAGCACCCTTTTTCAGATTGGTGTGTATACTTTCCATATAGCTCGACAGCTCCGACAGCGCCCGTTGCTGGGAGACGCGGACGTTCGTCGCGTAATTTTTCGCTTCAACGTGCTCTACCGTCCCGAACACAGCCAGCACGACAATCAACGTCGTCAGTATGCTGATAAGCCGTATCCTTCCACGGCGGCTTTTAAACATTTTCATAAATTTTTCTCCTCTACTTTGTTTATAATCTTACATTCTCCAGCGTATAAAAAAATATGTGCAAATGCGCGCTTTTATTTGCAAATAATTAAAAGATAGTATATACTAGTACCGTTAATCTTAGAAAGAAGCATCGTTATGTATTTTGACAACAGCGCAACGACTAGACCCTGCGCAGAAGCCGTTTCGGCGGCGCTCGCGTGCATGACGGAAAACTACGGCAATCCGTCGTCGCTTCATTTTTCAGGCACCGCGGCTAACAACGCGCTGAATATGGCCCGCGGGAGAGTTGCTGAAGCTGTCGGTTGCAAAAAGGAAAATTTTTATTTTGCCCCATCGGGGACTATGGCTAACAACCTGGCGATTTTCGGCGCTTATGAGCGCGTTCGCCGCGACGGGAACCGGATAGTCACCACGGCGCTGGAGCACCCGTCGGTACGCGAACCCATAAGGCGGCTTGCCGAACAGTACGGCGTCGAGGTTATTACCCTGCAGCCGGACAAGGACGGCACGGTAAACGAACGGGAGCTTTTCGAGGTCATCGATAAAAACACCGTACTTGTCAGCATGATGGCCGTCAATAACGAAACGGGCGCCGTGCTTCCCGTAAAAGCGGCGCGGCAGGCGGTACTGCGCGCGAAATCCCCCGCGGTCATCCATTCCGACTGCGTACAGGCGTTCGGAAAAATAAATATCGCCCCGTCTGTCCTCGAAGCCGACCTCATCACCGTAAGCGCGCACAAGATACACGGGCTCAAAGGCGCGGGTGGTCTATACGTTAAAAATAAAAACAGGCTAAAACCTCTGTTTTTGGGCGGCGGACAGGAGGACAATCTGTTTCCCGGCACCGAACCGATGCCCGCGCTGTGCGCCCTTGGAGCAGCCGCGGCTGCTCTGCCCCCACAGGAAGCGTTTTATGACTTCGCCAAGGGGTTAAAATCCCGCTTGCTTTCAGCGCTTATGGGCTGTGACCGCATCGTCATCAACTCACCCGAAAACGCGCTGCCCCACATCGTCAACCTGTCGGTTCTCGGAATGCTTTCGCAGCCTATCGTCAACACCCTTTCACTGAAGGGTATCTGTATCTCGGCGGGCTCGGCATGTAAAAAGGGACAGCGCAGCGCGGTGCTCATCGCCATGAAGCTGCAAAACGCCGTCATCGACAGCGCTGTGCGTATCAGCTTTTCGCGCTTTAACACCGAAAGCGAGGTAGACATCCTCGCCGACGCATTACTCGGTTTAACAAAAAAGAATTGAAGCACTAAAGAGGGTTTCTATGAAGGAAGTAATACTGATCAAGAACGGCGAGCTCGCCTTAAAGGGACAGAACCGCTCAACCTTTGAGGACGTTCTCGTTAAAAATATAAAAAACCGTCTGCGCACACTCGGCGAGTTTTCGTATACGAAAGCGCAGTCAACGGTGATTATCGAGCCGAAAAGCGACGGCATCGACTTCGACGCCGCTGAGGAAGCCGTCTCGAAGGTGTTCGGCGTCGCCGCCTACGCGCGCGCGGCGGCTCTTCAAAAAAATATGGATGTCATTCTCGAACGCACGCCGGACTATCTAAAAAACGAACTGACGGCTTCCTCCTCCTTCAAGGTCGAGGCTAAGCGCTCGGACAAGAAATTCCCTCTGACATCGCCGGAGATTTCCGCCGCGCTCGGCGAAAAGCTCCTTTTAGCCTATCCGCATCTGACCGTTGATGTAAAAACCCCAGACGTCACCGTGACTGTCGAGATACGCGACGCTTACGCGTTTGTGCGTGCCGACCAGAAAAAAGGCGCGGGCGGCTTGCCCACGGGCACCTCCGGACGCGCGGCGTTGCTGATTTCCGGAGGCATCGACAGCCCCGTAGCCGGCTACATGATGGCGAAGAGAGGGCTTGAGCTGATAGCCGTCCACTTCGCCTCGCCGCCCTACACCTCAGAGCGCGCCGAGCAGAAGGTTCATGAGCTTTTATTAAAGCTGTGCGCCTACTGCGGACGAATCCGCCTCTATGTCGTACCGTTTACCGACGTTCAGGAGCAGATACGCGACTGCTGCGACGAATCGTATACGACAATCGTCATGCGCCGTTTTATGATGCGCGTCGCCGGACAAATCGCCGAAAACGAACACTGCGCGGCGCTCGTCACGGGAGAGAGCGCCGGACAGGTCGCCAGCCAGACCGTATGGGCGATTATGTGTACCGACAAAGCCGCTTCCCTGCCGGTCTTTCGGCCTGTTATCGGCATGGACAAAGAAGAGATTATTACCATTGCGCGAAAAATCGACACGTTCGATACCTCTGTTTTACCCTTTGAGGACTGCTGCACGATCTTTACCCCGCGCCATCCGCGCACGCACCCAAAGCTTCCCGACGTTGTTAAAACAGAAGCCGGTCTGGATGTAGAGGCGCTATGCGCGCAGTGCGTACGCGATGCGAAAATCCTGACCATCGACAGCCGCAAAGGTGAGCAGCCGTGACGGATAAAGAATTAAACCTACGGGCAGACGCCCTGCTCAGGCGTTTACGCACCGCAAATCTTACGCTTTCCGTCGCCGAATCGTGTACGGGCGGGTTGCTCAGCAAGCTCATCACCGATATTGCCGGAGCTTCCGACGTCTATAAGGGCGGCATATGTACCTATGCAAATCAAGCGAAAATCGATATTCTCGGCGTCGGACCCGGAGCGCTCGCGCAATACGGCGCGGTCAGCGAAGTGGTCGCCGCGCAGATGGCAGAAGGCGTTTGTCGCCTGTTTCATACGGACGCGGGCGTCGGCATTACTGGCATCGCGGGTCCCGCCTCTGATGGGACAAAAAAGCCCGTCGGATTGATCTATATCGCCGTGACCGTGCGCGGAAAGACCGCCTGTCAAGAACTGAACAACACCTTTCACGGCGACGTCCGCGATCAGAACCGACGCGCGGCCGCTTTTAAGGCGCTTGAGCTGCTATTGGATATTTTACCGCAAGAAAGGACCCCATCATGAGCGAAGAACTGGAAAACAAAACCGGAACGCTTTCTGACGACACAACACCCGACAGCGTAATAACCGCCGTTGAATCCATCGGCGAAGAGGCGCTGCCCGTTTCTATAGACGACAGCGAGAACACGGTAACCGACGGGGACATTCCGTTTGACGGGCCGCCCCCGACGCGTAAACAACGCGTTTCTAAAACCATCCGCAGCATTATCAGTATTGTAGCCGCCATCGCGTTTATCGTATCGGGCGGCGTGATCGCCAAGCGCGGGGTGGATTATTTTAAGATGAAGCAGGTCGAGTCCGAGGTACAGGAGCTGACGGTCCCCGACGATGTGGCTGTCAATATCGATCCCCGCGACCCCGCCTATCTGCAGGCGCTCATCGGCAAGCACCCGCATCTGGCAAACATCCAGTTCCCGTCCGGCTTCAGCTACAAATACGCGCTTCTCTACGCCGCCAATCAGGATTTTGTCGGCTATCTGACCATCCCGCACACCCGCATCGACACCGCCGTCGTAAAGCATACCGACGACGATTATTACTACGACCATGATTTCTATAAAAATAAATCGAAATACGGCGCTATATTCACCATTGCGCAGAACAACATGGTCGTTCTTGACCAGAACACCGTCATCATCGGCCACCATATGAAGGACGGCTCGCGCTTTCACGATTTGATCGTTTATAAGACGATGGATGGCTACAAAGAAAGGCCGGTCATCGAGTTTAACACGC
>CAYYFY010000164.1:0-5210 GCA_964471035.1 uncultured Eubacteriales bacterium | reverse complement strand
CTTGGATATAGGGACGCCCAAAGACAGCTGAAAGCACAGCGCCGCCATATAACAGTCCCCCGCCGCGGTGGCGTCCAAGACCGGTTTGCCGGTCTCAAAAGCCGGACAAAAAACATACTCGTCGCCGTCGTAGCAGACGGACCCCGAAGATCCCAGCTTGATGTGCGCGTAGGTGACATTCAGCTCGAAAAGCGCCCGACAGGCGTCCTTTATGTCTCTTTCGCTGAGAAGTTGTATGCCGGTCAGCGCTTCGGCTTCGCTTTGGTTGGGGCTTATGAGAAACGCGCCTTGAAAAAGCGTTTTATCGATATCTTTGCGAATGGGTCCGGCATCGATTACGGTGTGTACACCGCGCCGTTTCGCCTCATAAGAAAGCTTTTCGACGCTTTCGGGCGGAATTTCCAACTCAAGGCTTAAAAAGGATACTTCATGAAAGCGAGCGGCAGCCGCCTCAATCTGCTCCCGTCCGTAGAGGCTGTTCGCCCCCGCGTAGACGGCAATGCAGTTGTCGCCGCCGCTGTCAACCAAAATATACGCGACGCCTGTTCCCAGCTGTGCGCTGCAGGTTATCAGGGAATCGTCGATCCCCTCCTTGCGGTACGCCTTAGCGAGCTTTGAGCCGAAATCGTCCGTCCCCACCACACACGAAAACAAGGGGTTTGCGTTCAGACGCGCGAGCGCGACGGCGCGGTTAGCGCCCTTGCCCCCTAAGAAGTATTCCCGTGAACCGGCTAAAACGCTCTCTCCCTTAGCCGGAAGCTCCGGCAGACCGAGGACAATGTCCATATTGGCGCTGCCGGCGACCATAATCCGTTTCGGCATAGTATCACCTTTAAGAATATAGCATACGTCACTGTACATTGCAAGGTTTTTTATTTTTATATTGACATTGCGACCGCGTTAATCTATGCTTTTAATAAAAGTTAACGCGAGAGGATGGTCATTATGCAAAACGGACTAGGAATCGGCATGCACAATATCAGCCGCCTGACAAACGCGCAGTCAAGGGCAGTCACCGCCGAAAATTTCACCGGTGAAAAAGGAAAAGCCGCCATGTCGGCGACCGGAACGGGCGAAAAATGCGCTAGCGAGCTCGGCCTCGGCTGGAAGGTCTCACCCAGCGTCAATATCAAACCCCACGAAACCTTTGTTTTAGCCGATATTTTTGGCCAGGGCGCCATCAAACATATCTGGATGACCGACAGTATGCCGATGCGCGGCGCCGAATCAAAGAACCGCCGCTTGGTTTTAAGGATGTACTGGGACGGCAGCGATACTCCGAGCGTTGAGGTGCCGTATAACGACTTTTTTGCCAGCGCCGACAACTGCCGCTACAAGCCCCTCTCCTCCCTGCCTGTAACCGTGACGCCCAACCGCTCCTATAACTGCTTCTGGGAAATGCCGTTTCGGACACAGGCGCGCCTGACAATGGAAAATCTGACAAATAAGATGATCACGCTCTATTATCAGATCGACTACACCCTCTGCGATGTTCCCGACGACGCCGCGTATTTCCACGCCCAATTCCGGCAGGTGGAAAAAATGAAACAGGGCGACGTCTACACCGTCCTCGACAACGTACACGGCAAGGGACAGTATGTCGGCACCTATATGTACTGGAAAACCGCCCGCGAGGGCTGGTGGGGCGAGGGCGAAATGAAGTTTTACCTCGACGGCGACAAGGAGTTTCCGACCGTCTGCGGCACAGGCACCGAGGATTACTTTTTGGGCTCCTATAACTTCGACGTCGGCGGGACATACACCGAGTTCTGTACGCCGTACGCGGGACTTTCGAAGGTCAACCATCCCGACGACAACGACGAGTGGCCTGACCGCGCCTACCGCGTCGGTCAGACCTTCTCAATGTACCGCTGGCATATCACCGACGCCCTATTTTTCGATTCCGACATCCGCGTGACCGAGCAGGCGCTCGGCTGGCAGGAGGGCGGGTTGTATTATCAGCTGGAGGACAAAATTTCCACCGTCGCCTACTGGTATATGGACGGCATCTGCAAGACCTTCCCGAGATTTCCGGAATTTGAAGAATTAAAACTTGATTATTGAAAGGATTTTTACCATGAAAACAATCCGCTGGGGAATTGTCGGAACCGGCTCTATCGCCGAGCGTTTTGCCGAAGCCGCCAAAAACGCGCCTGACACCGAGCTTTCCGCCGTCGCGTCCAGAAAACAGGAGACAGCAGAAGCTTTCGCCGACCGGTTTCATATTGAAAAACGCTTTGGCTCCTATTTAGCCATGGCCGAGTCTGACGACATCGACGCCGCCTATATTGCCGTGCCGCACGGCGTACACGCCGAAGCCGCAAAGATTATGCTGGAGCACAAAAAGCCCGTACTCTGCGAGAAGCCGATCTGCGTCAACGCGCGCGAGCTTGAAGATTTAATTGACTGCGCCAAAAAGAATAATACCTTTCTCATGGAAGCGATGTGGGCGCGGCTTGTGCCGGGTACCGTCGAGCTGATAAAGCTTGTCAAAGACGGCGTCATCGGCAATGTCCGCGGCATTGAGGGCGACTTCTGCTACGATATGGCCGACGAACCGGACCATCACGCCTTCAAACCCGAATACGGCGGCGGCTCCCTGCTCGACGTCGGCGTATACGGGCTCAACTTCGCCTCGTGGTTCGCCCCCTCCCCCGTCCGCGAAATTAAAGCGCTCGCCGATGTCGGCAAGCGCACACGCGTCGACGAGCACTGCTGCGTTCTGATTGAGTACGAGGACGGCGCTATAAGCTCTCTCTCCTCGGGCATGATGATCCGAAAGCCCAACAGCGGCTGGGTATACGGCGACAAGGGGCGCGTCCATGTTGACCATTTCTACGCCCCTGAAACACTAGAAATCGAAATTTTTGATGAAAAGAAATACACCGTCGAAAAACCGTATTTCGGCAATGGCTTCGAGGAACAGATCATGGAATGCAACGCCTGTATCCGCGCGGGCAAAACCGAAAGCGACATCGTCACACTGTCCCATTCGCTGTACATCACAAAGCAGATGGACATGGTACGCGCCATGGTCGGCGTTATTTATCCGCAGGACGGGGAACACTGACCGGGGAAGTCCCGCCTCTTGACAAGAATCACCTGATCGCCGATGACCTCAATGTCCATCCACGGCACCCGTATCTCCTCGCCCTTGCCGCAAAAGCCCCAGAAGCCCTTGCCCGTAAAGACGAGCAAAGCCATGACGCAGCCGCTGCAGGTATCGATAAGCACGTCGTAAACCGTCCCGATCCGGCAGCCCGTATGTACGTCCACTACATCCTTTGCCCGAAGGTCGGTTACAGAGCAATGCACAAAAACACCCCTATTTATTCAATGAGGAATGGGGAATGAGGAATTAGGATTGTCGGGTCTGCGACGCTATTATAAACGGGGTGCGGGGTGTCCCCGCCTAATATTCTTCATTCCTCATTCCTAATTCCTAATTCCTCATTTTATTTGTATTCATAGTCCCATATCATTATGAATCACCGACCCCATCCTCAGCGCCTTTTTCCCGAATTTATTACGGATTTCGTCTTTGGTCAGTTCAAGATTCGACAGCTTTTCCCGCGCCAGATATTCGTTCAGGCAAAAAAAGGAGATTTGCTCGCCGGCGCTTTTCTGCGCCTGCAGGTCCTGCCCCGTGACGGTAATAGCCCTCACGGGGTCTTTTTGTATATCCCAATGTGTTTCGGTAAGCTTTAACGCCGCTTCAGCCAGCTCCGCGGTCAGCTGCGTCGGACGCGGCAGCACTTTTTGGTGCTGCAATACGTTCATATGCGTATCTTTGACGGCAATCTGTATCGTTTTACATTCGACAGCGTGCTTACGCATACGCGCGGCGATTTTGTCGCAGAGCGAATAGATGCCCGTTTTCAGCTCCGACATGGTGTTCAGGTCGTGTTTAAAGGTAATGCCGTTGCCTATGGATTTTGGTTCGCGCTTAAACACGGCGGGAGCGACGGCGGCGTAATCGTAACCATTGGCGCAGGCGTACAGCGCCTCGCCGCTCTTGCCTAACATTATTTTCAGCGCGTTTGGATCGGCGCTCGCCAGATCGCCTATCGTAAAAATCCCCGCGCCGTTTAAGCGGCGCAGCGTCGCTCTGCCGACAAACAGCATATCGCTTACGGGAAGAGGAAACAGAATTTCTTTAAAATTCTCTTTATTGATGACCGTCGTCGCGTCAGGCTTTTTATAGTCGCTGCCGAGCTTGGCGAAGGTCTTGTTGAAGGAAACTCCCGCCGATATAGTCACGCCGACCTCCCGTTTGATAGTCTCGCGCAGCTCGTCGGCTATTTGTTCCCCCGAGCCGAAAAGATGCAGTGTTCCGGAAACGTCCAGCCAGCTCTCGTCGATGCCGAACGGCTCCACAAGATCGGTATAGCGGCAGTAAATATGGAATATCCGCTCCGAAAATTCTTCATACGCGCCCGATGTCGGTTTAACGATGAGCAGCGACGGACATTTTTGCTGCGCCTGCCATATAGCCTCCCCGGTCATTACGCCGCAGCGCTTTGCCTGTTCGCTTTTTGCCAGAACGATACCGTGACGGTATGCGGGATCGCCGCATACCGCGAAGGCGCGGCCGTTGAGCGTTGGGTCAAGCGCCGCTTCCACCGAAGCGAAAAACGCGTTGCCGTCACAGTGTAAAATCGTTCTTTCCATAAAACGTCTTCCCTAAAAAATATTCCGCTATAATCATGCCGGTTTTGGCATCATTATAGCAGAACATTTGTTCTATGTAAAGACTTTTACAGAATATATTTTACAGCTTTGTATCGGACAGGTATTCGCCGCTCATCTGCGCTCTGCCGATCTCCTTCATCTCCTCTGAGGAGGCGTTCTTCGTGGCTTCCGCGAGCCTCTCGCGGCGCTCAAACAGCTCCTCATACATCTTCTCGCGCTTCTCGCCCGTCAGATTGTAGAACAGCTTGGGTATCACGCCGAGCGCGCCGGTAATAACGGGGAAGCCTGTGCACAAAATAAACATCCAGAGCTTTGTCTTTTCCTTCTGCGTACCGATTTTAAGCCCCTGAACATAACCGATTTTTCCCATGACCGCGTTTTTGACCATGCCCATAAACACGCCTTGCAGCTTTAAGACGAGACCTCTGGCGACGCCGGTCATCGCCTCTGTACGGTAACCGTTCTTCCACTCGCAGTAATCCATCGCCTCGTTATTCAGCTCGGTAGGAATGACGTGG
>CAYYFY010000163.1:4824-5228 GCA_964471035.1 uncultured Eubacteriales bacterium | reverse complement strand
CGGTAAGATTCCCTGTGCGGTCGAGGGGACGTTCAACGGCGTTGACGTGCGCGATGTCAGCGACGCCATCATTGCCTGTTGCTATAAAGGCAGAAAGGGAGAGGGCTACATACTGAGCAGCGAGCTTATAACTATGCGGCAGTTTTTTGACGCTGTCACCGAGGTGAGCGGCTGTAAAAAAATCAAGCTGACCGTGCCAGCGGGAGTAATGAAAGCGGCGGTGCCAGTGATGGAACAGGCGGCGAAGCTGACGAAAAAGCCGCCCATTCTGAACAGCTATCTCGTGTACAATATCGTGCGCAACAACCGCTACAGCAGCGAAAAAGCGCAAAGAGAGCTGGATTATAAGCCCCGCTCCATGATGGAATCCGTCCGCGACGCAGTCGCGTGGCTCAAAGAGGAAG
>CAYYFY010000163.1:0-4814 GCA_964471035.1 uncultured Eubacteriales bacterium | reverse complement strand
TAGGCGTGAATCGCTAAAAATAAAATGATACCGCCGAAAGCGACAAGCTTTCAGCGGTGATTATTTTGCTGTTTATGTTTTTTATGCTGTTAAGGTGGATATCGGAACAACGTGGATGCCGTCCGGTCTGCGGTAGGCGAAGCCGTTGCCGGTGATGACTGTCAGAGCGGCGGGGGCTTTTACCCGGTTGGTGTCAATTTTATTGGCGAGAGCTTTCAGGCTTTCTGCCGCTTCGTCCACCGCGCCGATGCCAAGCTTGATTTCAAACGCGCCCCATGTGCCGTCGGCATATTCTACGATAGCATCAACTTCCGCGCCGCGTGAGTCGCGGTAATGGAACACCTTTCCGCGATTTACGTCCGCATATACGCGCAGGTCGCGGATGACTAAGGATTCAAACAGCAGCCCGAAGTAATTGAGATCCGCAAGCAGTTTATCAACAGACAACCCAAGCGCGCCCACCGCCAGAGAAGGGTCGGCAAAATGCCGCTTGGGCGATTTCCGAAGCATATCGGATGAACGGATATGTGTGTTCCACGCCGGAAGGTTTTCTATTGTCATCAGCCGTTCCAACTCGGAAAGGTACGCGGATGTCGTTTCATCGTTGAGTCCGCTGTCGTTGCCGCCGGTATCCCGCGACAGAGTAGCCAGGGACGCTTCGGTTGAGATATTTCGGGCGATGGATTGCAACAGGCGTTTTACTTTGTTTGGATCACGCTGTTTTTCCGATACGCGGCTCAAATCCGCTTCCGCGATTAGTGTTACATAATCACTGACAAATTGTAATCCGGTTGCGGCGTTTTCACCAATCAAGCCCGGCCACCCGCCGATGGTGATTTTTTCCGCCATCTCTCTGAGGTCAAATTTGACATCATCAGAGGTAGGAGCTTCGCCGTTCATAAGCGCGGACAGGCTAACCTCACCGGTTGACCAGCCTCGCTCGAACATAGACATAGTACGCATTTTTATAACGGAAAATCTGCCCGCGCCCGAATGCCGTTTGGTTTTGTCGTCAGGGGTCGCGGAGCCTGTCAGTATAAACTGTCCTTTTAATTTGCGCTCGTCCACCTCGTGACGGATGCTGTTCCATATTTCGGGGTATACCTGCCACTCGTCAAGCAGACGCGGCGCTTCGCCGACCAAAACGGTTTTCGGATCAATTTGCATTTTAATTTTTATTTGCGGGTCAATGTCAAATTGAGCGATGCTTTGCGCTGCTTGTTTTGCCGTTTCGGTTTTTCCGCAGCCCTTCGTGCCTTCCATCAGCACCGCGCCGGCGCTTTTCAGGCGTTCGGCAAGTATTTGGTCGGCAAATCTTTTATGGTATTCCATCGCCTTCACCTCGCTTCAAAAATAGCATACCACATCATCCGCTAAATTGCAAGTAAAACAACCGCTAAAAAAACAGACAATATCCGCTAAAATGTGCGCATATCATCCGCTAATTTGCAAGTTGTTCAATCGTTTATAAGTACGATGAATCAGCGGTATTTATTTTATCTTGCGTCGAATTTGAATCAAACGCTTTACATCCTCAAAAATTTCCTCATCCGTCACAGCAACCATAAGCCATCTGCCGCCCATAACAGCAGCCGCGCTTTTATAAAGGTTCTGAACATATTGGCTGAGCATGGGCAAAACCAGATCCGTTTCCGCTTGCTCCCTGTTCCCTATAACGACAAGCGCTATAAAAAAGCCCGGCATGGGATAGAGCGTACAGAGCGAACGCCCGCTTTTTTGATATTTTACATTCCATCCCGGCTGAGCGGAACAGGTGCTGTACGCATAAGTCGGCTGAACCTGATAACCGCTTTGCAAAAATTCATTGATCCGCTCCCAAAGCGGGTTGTGAATAAAATCACTGATCTGTTCCTTTTCAGGCTGATTGTTCTTGTCGTATAACTGCGTCCATTCCATTATTGTCGCTCCTTACTTTTAATTTTTATTAGTTCTTTTCTCATTTGTTCGACGAACCATAAGTATTCCTCATAGCTCTCATAAGGAGCCTCGCTTACCCGATAGTCAATCGGCGCGCTTGGGAAGTCATCATCAAGATAACGCGGGAACAAGTGAATATGTAAATGCAATCCGGAGTTTGAATGCATTTCATAGTTGATTTTTACCGCGCCGGTTATTTTACGTAGCGCTGTGCCCACACGCTGAACCTCGCTCATAAAGCCGACCATTTCGTCAACCGGCATATCCTCAAAGTGAAAGTAGTGCTTCCGTGGCATCACATATACTTTACCGAAAAGCCGTCCTTGTCCGGGATATTCTCCACAAACCCATACCATATCGTTTATCTCAATGTCGGTTTGTCCGCCCGGCGCGGGTTCGGCATTGCAGACCGGGCAAGACGCTTTGTCGGCCGCTTTTATGAACTCCGGATAACGGTAATGAAAACTCCCGCCGCGTTTCTCATGCGATAAGTCTGCCGTCATGCGACAAATCGGTAAATCGTGCGGCCCGAAGAGATTACTTTCTGTTTCCACAAAACCTAATCTACGGTATAGGTTCTTTGCCGGTATACCGGGCGCGTATCCTTCGGGATAGGTTTCCACCGTTATTGGCTTTGTGTGGTCAAGCTGCCTCAGAGCAGTTTTCAGCAGGCGACTGCCGACGCCTTTACTGCGATATTTATCTGACACACCAAACCATGTAATACGGTTATTCGTCCGAGAAAACCCGATGAAACCCATGTTGCTTCCGCTCATATAATCCACAGCGGTTAAAGCTTCGTATTTGCTTGCCTTGCTTTGGGCATAGGAAATAAACTCCGGGTCTGTTCCCATATCCGCCGGATGGCGAAAAATCAGTGACACCTCGCTTGCCAGAGCATACCAAGCGGGCAGGTCATTTTTTGTTGCCCATCGAATCAGCATTTTTCCATCTCACTTTCATAATGTATTTTAGCCTAAGATAATATAATCTACGCTATTATTCTACCACAAAATAAATCCACCATCAACCTAGTATTGTCAATTGATGGTGAATGATTTGGTGGAGACGAAGAGGATCGACCCCCTTACCTCAATCCCCTGCATGTGTATAGCTCCTTGTGCAATTGCTGAAATAATAAGTAAACTTATAATTATTATAATAAAAACCACACCCGCGACGATTTATCTTTGCACATCATCACCTCCCGCATCTAATTATACACGAAGTGGCAATATTTTCAAGCTATAAAAACATCTTTCCGTTTCACTTCCATGCAACGAGTGATATTTCCGCAAAGCGGAAGTGATATTACTTCGTAGTGATATTGAAGCCTTCGGCTTCAGTGATAGTATATTCGCCTCTTAACTGCCCGCAGGCAATATCACTGCGAAGCAATATCACTGGCGTAGCCAATATCACTCGCCGAAGGCGAATATAACTGAAAAAACCGTCGCGTACGACGGTTTTTTCTGGTGGAGACGAAGAGGATCGACCCCCTTACCTCAATCCCCTGCATGTGTATAGCTCCTTGTGCAATTGCTGAAATAATAAGTAAACTTATAATTATTATAATAAAAACCACACCCGCGACGATTTATCTTTGCACATCATCACCTCCCGCATCTAATTATACACGAAGTGGCAATATTTTCAAGCTATAAAAACATCTTTCCGTTTCACTTCCATGCAACGAGTGATATTTCCGCAAAGCGGAAGTGATATTACTTCGTAGTGATATTGAAGCCTTCGGCTTCAGTGATAGTATATTCGCCTCTTAACTGCCCGCAGGCAATATCACTGCGAAGCAATATCACTGGCGTAGCCAATATCACTCGCCGAAGGCGAATATAGTTGAAAAAGCGACTTGTCGAAACAAGTCGCTTTTTCTGGTGGAGACGAGGGGGATCGAACCCCTTACCTCTTGACTGCCAGTCAAGCGCTCTCCCAGGTGAGCTACGCCCCCATGTGCCGCAAAGGCACGGTTATAGTATCATATTCTTTTCAATTTATCAAGGGATTCTTTGAAAAAAGTTTGATTTAATTCTCTTTTCTCAAAACGCGGGACAGGGCAGCGACGGGGAGACCCATGACGTTGTAGTAATCGCCGTAGATTTCTTTGACGAGCAGGGAGCCGTACCCTTGTATGCCGTAGGCGCCGGCCTTGTCGAACGGTTCGCCGGTGGCGATATAGGCGCTTATTTCCGCGTCGGAGAGGTCGTAGAACGTGACGTCCGTGGCGACGGAAAAGGTCGTTGTTTCGTTGTTTCTGATGACGGTGACGCCCGTGTGGACGGTGTGCGTTCTGCCGCTTAGAGTCTTTAGCATGACGGCAGCTTGCTCTTTGTCCCGCGGTTTTCCGAGGATTTTGCCGTCGATAGTCACGAGCGTGTCGGCGGCGACGATGATGTCGCCGTCGGACGCGCGTATCAGAGCCGCGCGCGCCTTAATAAGGCTCACGCGTTCGGCGGTTTCTTTGGGGGAAATCCCGTCGGGGACGCTCTCGTCGGCGTCGGTCGGGCGGACGGCGAACGCGAAGCCCGCCTTAGTCAGAATTTCACTGCGGCGCGGGGAATTTGAGGCGAGTACCAGCATAGATTATCCCTGTAACACTTCGTCGTAGCGGCGCAGGGTGTTGAGTCCCCAATTGATCGCCATTCTGGCGTCCTCGACGCCCTCGAACTCGATGCTGACGAACTTGTCGTAACCGGCTTTGCCGAGGATCGACAGGCACTGGTAGACCGGCACCGCGCCGTGGCCGATAATAGCGCCGCGCAGGTGGTTGCCCGCGCGCGACATGAAGAAACCGTCGGGCGGGGCGACTTCGTTGCCGCTTTTTACATGGAAGTCCTTGGCGTGGACGTGGAAAACATAGG
>CAYYFY010000162.1:0-5255 GCA_964471035.1 uncultured Eubacteriales bacterium | reverse complement strand
CGCCAATAGTGCCCCGGGCACCATGGCGGTGTGGGAGCCGTTTAATATGCGCACCGTGCGCTTTTTATAGGGCGTCACGTCGTCTGTCCATATCACGTGAAATCCCGCTTTTTGCAGCGGCAGTTCGCTTTCAAAATTGCCCTCTATGACCCACAGATGAAAAATCTCGGCGGTGTCGAGCAGCTTGTCGTCGGGACTGAGCTTCTCCGCTTCGTCCTTGGGATAACCCGTCACAATGCGGTCGACCAGCGTATTGGAAAACGTGTTTTCATCAAAGATCCAGCACTTAAAATCCTCACCCAAGTCCCAGAGGTCGGCGTACTGCAGCACACATTTTTGAAGCTCTGAGCCGTTATTGTCAATAAGCTCGCAGGCAAGCAAAACGAACCCTTTTAAACCGTTGGTATAGCGCCTGTAAAGCAACTGCGTTAACTTTCCGGGGAAAGAACTTGCCGGTGAGTCTGAGAATTTACAAGTTTCGTCAAAGGCAATGCCCGCTTCGGTGGTGTTTGAGACGATAAAACGGAAGTCGGGATTGTCCGCAAGCTTTAAGAACTCCTCAAAATCAGCGTATGGGTTGATGCCGCGCGAAATCACGTCTATGTATGAATGCTCCGTCCTGACCTCACCGTTTTCGATGCCGCGCAGATACAAATTGTATTTGCCGTTCTGTGAATTCAAAACATCGACCAGTCCGTTTTCGATGGGTTGAACGACGACGACCTTGCCGTCAAAAAGCCCTTTTTCAGTGAGCTTAAAAAGAAAATAATCGACAAAGCCGCGTAAAAAATTCCCCTCGCCGAACTGTATGACCTTTTCTTTACTCATCTTCATCACCGATCCTTATCAGCAATTTATTAAGACTGCCGTCGTTGTGTGCGAGCGCTTCAAACGCCGCTCCGGCTTTGTCAATATCGTAAACGCCGCTGATCATTTTTACAATGTCGATGGCGCCGCTTTTAATCAAATCAATATTGTTGAGAAAATCCGCTTTCAGCGCATTGCGGCTGCCGTGGATATTCAATTCTTTTTTCAGGATTACAGAGTGCAGAAACGTCGTTTCGCGTTTGCCGTTACCAATGAGAATTACGTTGCCCGCGAAGGCGGCGCAGTCGATGCACGAGAGAAAGGTTTCGGGCGCGCCGCACGCCTCGATGCAAACGTCAAAGCCGTCGTCGCCCGTGAACGCGGCGGTTGCCTCTGTAAGCGGCTGTGTTCTGGTGTCGATTGTCAAATCCGCACCATAGTCATAAGCGAGCCGCAGACGGCTTTCTAAAATATCCGCGACCGCCGCTTTCGCACCCTTCTGTTTTACGGCAAGCAGCGCGAAAAGGCCTATCGGTCCCGCGCCGATGATCAGCACCTTGTCGGTCGGCTTGATTGCCGCTCTGGAAACGGCGTGCTGTGAAATTGAAAACGGTTCAACCAGCGCCAGCTCCCTGGCAGACAACCCCTTACCGCCGAACAGGCGTTCAACCGGCATCGTTATGTATTCAGAAAACGCCCCGTCGCGCTGCACGCCCATGGTCTGATTATCGTGGCACGCGTTGACGAAGCCGCGGCGGCAGGAATAGCATTCGCCGCAGTTGAAATACGGATTCGCGGTAACGACATCTCCCGTTTTAAGACCTTTGTCGTTCGCATCGATTTCAACGATCCGCGCGGAAAACTCGTGCCCGGGTATGCGCGGGTACGTCGTAAACGGCTGATTGCCCGTGTAGGAGGCGACGTCCGCGCCGCAAATACCGCCGTAAAGCACCTTGAGAAGCGCCTCACCGCTTTTTCTTATGGGTCTGTCGGTTTCTATAACCTCAATTTTTTCCGGTTCTGCAATTCGTATTGTTTTCATGTTATTCAACCTCGATATACTCTTTATTCCAGATGACCGCCGTTTTCAGCGGCGCGCCCTTGCAGTAAATTTTGTTGTTGTACGCGTCAAGCGGATTTTTGATAAACTCTTCCTTGTCAATCAGCTCCACCACCTCGTCATAACGGCTTTGTATAAGGACTTCTATTGCTTTCTCCATGTGCTCCTGCCTGAAGTTGATGGAGGCGAAAATCGCGTGGTTTTCAAAGCCGAACGGCATCGTGTCAAAGCCTATTTTCGGACCGAGTGAAAAGCTGTTATATATCCCGTTGCAGCCGAGAACCTTGTGTGTGAACGCGACGCGGCTTTCGATTTCGGTGCCGCTCGTTCCGATAAACAGCGTCGCCCTGCCGCCGAGCTTTTGCAAAATAGCCTCTGCCGTTTCTTCCTCCGAAAGCCCGTCGGCGCAAAGATACTGTGCTCCGGTGATTTCCTTCGCAAAGCGCACCTTGCGCGTGTCCTCGCCGCTGCGCGCGACAAAAAGGATATTGGCTTTCGGATGATGTCTTTTGATTTGATCGCCGATGAACAGTCCGGTCATCCCAAGCCCATAAATGACAGTTCTCTTAAAAATGTTTTCTTTCGCCAAGGCTCTGGCTTCAGTCTCGGAGCATTTATGCCTTGCCATTTCCACGCGGAAATTCTGCGCCTCGCCGATGTCCTCTGTCCGTTCAAGCTGGAAAATAGCGCACGCGTACGGGTCGGCAAACGACAGCCGTTTCACGACGGATAGCGGCAGCTTTTTCAGTTTTTCGTATTCGGCGGGCAGCGGGAGCAGCATATCGGGATGAAAATAATTGTTATCGCAGAACAGCCCGTCGGCGCCGTCGCAGCCGTACTCAAAATAGCTTTCGTCCTCGGTATAGCGCGTGGGGTCAAAGGAATCGCCGCCGCGGATCAGCACGATGGCGAAGCGGTTTTCGCCCGGCACCCACACGACGCCCTCGTGACCGTTTATAAGGCGGCTTTCGCCCGCGGGAAACTTCTTACTAAGCTCGCCGCGCATACCCATGTGCATCAGCTCAAAATCGGTGCCGCAAAAGCCCTGAAAAACAGGCAGCGCCTCAATGCCCTGCTTTTTCGGCTCGCCGCGCAGACGCTGTCTGTCGGGATTAATAAGGTTTACCTCACCGTATCGGATCGGCTCTATTTCATCGTTCATAAAATAGGTTCCGTGTGTTTTCATATCATTCATTATCCTTTATAATACAGTCTGACCTCGTCAAAGAAAGCGTCGATATTTTCCCATTTGGAATCCGCCGGAATGTCGCAGCCCGAGGACAGCAGGAAATTGTCGTATCGCGCGCAGGAGTCAAGAATTCTCCGGACTTCTTTTCGTGTTTCATTTGCGTCCGTACCTCTGAAGAGCACAGGGTTGAAATTGCCCATGACCGCCGCGTCAGCGGGGATAAACGGGATAAGGTCAGAAAGGTTCACCGCGTTGCCGAAATGATAGCCGTCGGCGCCAAGGCGCGCGATGCCCTCAACGAGCGGCAGCGTATTGCCGCAGTTGTGGTAAATGAAAACGAAGTTTCCGTCGCTGACTTCATCTATAATCCTCTTGACATACGGATTCGAAAAGCTTTCGACCAGATCGGGCGAAAGCAGTCCCGCCGCCGGCTCGGCCATCACTACACCATCTGCGCCCGCGGCTTTGAACGCCTTGACATATTCGATAATAAACGAGGTTGTCTTTTCTAGCAGCGTGTGAACCTCCGCTTCGCTGTCAAAGCAGCTTATCATGAGCTGAGTCATATCAAACAGCCTGCCCGCGAGCGAATACGGACCGATTACGCCGCAGAGCACGGGAATATCCGTAATCAATTCCCTTGCCTTTTTTACGCCGTCAATGTAGATGCCTGTTCTGGCTGTTCTGACCTCTGGCACCACAATATCGGCGCTCTGTGCGATGTCGTCAATGATGCCCTTGGTCACGGTCGGTATCTCGTTGTCGGAAAACCGTATCTGCGCCCCGAAGCTTTCAGCCTCCACGGACAAGTCCATCATATTGAGCGACGCACCGACAGGGCACCGGTCCGCGACTGCCTTCATACCGCGCGCCTGATTTTGTGCGCTGTTTATCAGCTCATTCACCGTGATTCCTAAAAGCTGCGTCGAGGGGAAGGAGAGCACCGGAATCGCTCTGGTTTTGTTCTCTATCATTTTTTTAACAAGCGTCTTCATAAAACACTCCTTATATCCACATCGTTACGGGTAAATCGTAGCACATTCCGCCTGATAAATCAAGCACTAAGTCAATAAAAAGTACAAATTAAAGCCAATCCTTCGGGAATCAGGCGGCTTCCATTCAATAATTATTATATAATTACCCGTATCGTTACGACTTTTGCGCGGTTTTTTTAATGTCGCATCAATGTATAACTATTGCCCTTTAACTAATAGATACTGAATCTATCGCATATACCAAATACACTTACAAACAAACATTGTCTTTTGCGCTTTTTCGTAGGTTCTCGGTAGGTTCTCGGATGTAACATTATTGGCAAATACCTTGTTCTATTGATACAAATGTGATACACTAAGGAAAAATATTAAAAGGAACCGCGTTTTGTATGAACGATAAAAAAGGAAGAACTGACGGTGATGAAAACCTATATGAGCTTCGGCTTTATGACAAGCCGCTGACAGCCCAAAGTATTTGGAGCGATGATGAAAGCAAAAATCTGCTTCCGCTGGATTTACAGCTGACCGACGAAGGGATACCGGATACAAAGAATATGACCGGTAAAATCCATAACGCGATGTACCGGCGAATCCGGCAAAAGGGGTTTGTTGCCCCCGTAGAGGTGCTGATGGATATCGGGGTTCTTGAACAAAATGATTATGAGAATTGGCGTTTTGGAAAGGTTTCTTTTTTGGAACAGGTCTGCCACGCCAACCTTCGTCAGCTTTCAAGCATCATGAGGGAAATACGGGCTTACGCATCAAAAAATGATCTCAAGCCCTCTTGGACGTGTTATCATCAATACGGAAAGAACCGTAAGAACAGATTGCGGTTCAGTAAATCCGGGGATGAAAATTTTGAAACAGCCTATGCGACGCATTATCTGGATAAGGAAAAGCCGTGCGTTTCACCAAAGAACACTGACAACTGAATAAAAGAATCATGATGACTGCCGTTCGATTGATAATCGGGCGGCGGCTTTTTCATTTTATAATGAAGGCGATGATTTATGTATTTAGATTTCAATTCAAAGATTGCTTCCGCAAACGCAATCATAGGCGTGTATCCCGACAAAAAAGCTCTCAAAACTGCCGTTTGACAGTAATGAGAGCCGAGAGATACTGGTGCCGGTGATCGGGGTCGAACCGATACGGTGTCGCCACCACTGGATTTTGAGTCCAGCACGTCTGCCAATTCCATCAC
>CAYYFY010000161.1:0-5257 GCA_964471035.1 uncultured Eubacteriales bacterium | reverse complement strand
GCCGTCAAGGACGCGTTCGGCGGCTATTATGCCGATTTCGCGTTCCAGTGTACCGGTTCGCCCATAGCCCACGCCAACATTTATAAATTTATCCGCAGCGGCGGCGGGCTCTGTGAGCTCGGCTTCTTTGTGGACGGCGGCGACGCGACGATCAACCCGCATTTTGACATCTGCTCTAAGGAGATTACGACTGTCGGCTCGTGGGTCTATACGCTGCGCGATTACGCCACGACCTTCGACTTCCTCAAAAGAGCCAAGGGAATCGGACTGCCGCTTGAGAAACTGATTACCCACCGCTATTCACTTGATCAGATCAACGAGGCGCTTCAAACTAACCTTAACATGGAAGGCTTGAAAATAGCGATAATGATCTAGGAATGAGAAATTAGGAATTAGGAATGTCGGGAGGGCTTCGCCCTCACCCATTATATTTGGGGTGCGGGGTGTCCCGCCTGAAATTCCTCATTTCCCCCTCCTCATTCCCAATTGAACGGAGTATCATTTATGGGTTTGTCTGCCGGAATCATCGAAGTATACGGCCTCGTCGCCGCCTTTTGTGCCTGCGACGCGGGCTGCAAGGCTGCCGACGTCACCGTCGAATGCTTTGACCGCAACAAGCCGGGAAATCCGGAGGGACTGAAGGTCCCCCTGATCATCGCGGTCAAGTTTCGCGGTACGGTCGATAACGTCGAGGCCGCGCTGAAATCCGCGGCGGCTGCCGCCGAAAGGGTATCGGGCGTCATTATGACGCACGTCATCCCCAGCGTCGAATCGGAAAGCGAACCCATGTTGAAGCTCAGCGGCTTTGATAAGAAGAAATAAAGAGGTAAAGCAAATGTCTTCATTAGGATTGATTGAAGTCACAGGTATCACGGCGGCTATCGACTGCCTCGACATCATGTGCAAGGCGGCCGACGTCCGGTTTCTCACATGGGAGAAAAAGCTCGGCGGCAGACTGGTGACCGTTATCGTGGAGGGCAGCGTGTCGGCGGTCACGGCGGCTGTCGAGGCGGCGGCAGCAAACGCCATAAAAACGCCGGCCGCTTACGCGGTTATCGCCGCCCCGCACGAGGAAACGCTCAGAATCACGCGCTTAAGTGCTGAAAAGCTGAACATAGAGAGCAAACCACTTAAGAATATAAAAAGGAGGAACTAACAATGGCACTCGAAGCACTCGGAATGGTAGAAACCAGAGGTCTTGTCGCGGCTATCGAAGCGGCTGATACAATGGTCAAGGCGGCTAACGTCACGTTGATCGGTACCGAGAAAATCGGAAGCGGACTCGTGTCCGTCATGGTCAGAGGCGATGTCGGCGCCGTCAAGGCTGCCGTCGAGGCAGGCTCGTCCGCCGCGTCCGCGCTCGGCGAGCTCGTCGCGTCCCACGTCATCCCCAGACCGCACGGCGACGTTGAAAAGATTTTGCCGTCGCTCAAATGATTTCGGATGAAGCGGCGTATGTCCCGCGGGACATCCCGCGGGACCGCCGCTCCCCGAAACCGAAAGGAATTTTTTATGATTATCGGTAAAGTGATAGGCACGTTGGTGTCTACACGCAAAAATACAAATCTCGTCGGCAGTAAGTTCATGGTCGTTGAGACTCTCCCTGTCATGGGCGGAAAAAACAGGCTTGTCGCCGTCGATAACGTCGGCGCGGGCGTGGGCGAAACCGTTCTTATAGCCACAGGCAGCGCCGCGCGCGTCGGCACGGGGATGGAGAACGCGCCCGTCGACGCGGCAATCGTCGGCATCGTTGACGACGGGACAGGCATGGCGGGGCTTAAGCTGTAATGAAACGCGAACAACTGCAGCGGATTTTGCGCGAAAACGGCGTCGTCGGCGCGGGCGGGGCGGGGTTCCCGTCGTACAAAAAGCTTGACGCGCTCGTCGATACGCTGATACTCAACTGCGCGGAATGCGAACCGCTCTTAAAGCTGCATAAGCAGCTTTTAACGGCGCATACAGACGAGATTCTGAGCGCTTTTCGTGTCATCGGCGAAACGGTCGGCGCGTCCCGTCTGGTCGTCGCGATCAAATCATCTTCCAAAAGCGCCGTCGAAGCTGTATCCGCGGCTCATGGGGACGGTTCTATTGAGCTCTTTCTTCTGAAGGACGTCTATCCGGCGGGAGATGAGATCGTTTTAACCTATGAAGTGACGGGTCGGACGGTACAGCCCGGTAAACTTCCCAGTTCCCTCGGCGTCACGGTGTTCAATGTCGAGACGGTCTATAACGTATCGCGCGCGCTTGAGAGTCAGCCGGTCACGCATAAGTATGTGACAGTGTCCGGCGAGGTCAGGGCGCCCGTCACGCTGCGCGTACCGTTGGGCACACCCGTTAAAGAACTGATACGGCTTGCCGGAGGCGTTAAGACCGACGCGCCCGTATTTATCTCAGGAGGTCCTATGATGGGGTCGGTAACCGACGAAAACGCACCTGTTACCAAAACGACCAACGGAATTCTCGTATTGTCGGACAGTCATCCGCTCGTCCTTTCAGGAAAGTCCGACCCTTCGATTGATTTAAGGCGCGCGCAGGCGGCTTGCTGTCAATGCAGCTTCTGTACCGATATGTGTCCGCGCCATCTGCTCGGGCACCCAATTGAGCCGGACAAATTCATGCTGTACGCGTCCCATTACGCCTCGTCGGATACGAATGTGTACCTCGATTCGCTCTATTGCTCGGGCTGCGGTCTGTGCGAGGTCTACGCCTGTCAGCAGGGGTTGTCCCCAAAAAGGCTGCTCTATGCCATGCGGCAGGGACTCAAAGCCAACGGCATAACGCCAAAGCCTATAGAAAATACCGTAAAAGCAGACCCCTTGCGTGAATACCGGCTTGTGCCGATGGCGCGTCTGAAGGCGCGGCTCGGCGTAGAAAAGTATGACAAAACGCCGCCGTTCGATGAAGCGGAGCCGGAGATAAAAGCGGTGCGGATTTTGCTCAGACAGCATATCGGTGTATCCGCCGTGCCATACGTAAAAGCGGGCGAACGCGTGAGCGCGGGGCAGTGTATCGGCAAAGCGCCCGAAAACGCGTTGTCGGTGAATATCCACGCGTCTATAACGGGAACGGTTTTATCCGTGTCCGATACGGAAATCATCATTAAACAGTAAGAAAGGGGGTAACGGGTTGAACAAGGCAATCGGTATGGCGGAATTCAAGACCGTGTCGTCGGGTATGACCGCCGCCGACACGATGCTCAAGACCGCCGAGGTCGAAATTATAGAGGCGACGCCCGTCTGCCCCGGAAAATATATCATTCTCATCAGCGGCTCCATCAGCGCCGTCAAGGCGGCAACAGACGCGGCGCGCGCTTTGAATCCGCCAATGCTCATCGACTTCTTTCTATTAGGTAACCCACACCCGTCGGTTTTCACGGCGCTCTACGCGGCAAGTGAGATACAAAACGCCGACGCTTTGGGTATACTCGAAACATATTCGTCCTCGGCAGCCGTCGTCGCGGCGGATACCGCGGCGAAAACGGCGTTTGTCGAGCTCATTGAGCTGCGTTTGGCGCGCGGTATGTGCGGCAAGTCGTATGTGCTGTTCACCGGCGAGGTGGCAGCCGTCGAGGCGGCGATCACCAAAGCCAAAGCGGGCGCGGGAGAAAACGGGATGCTTCTTGATTCCTCGGTCATCGCCAGACCCGATGAAAAGCTCTGGAAGAGTATTCTGTAAGGAGGACTTTATGCTTGCCATCGAACGCAGAAACCGGATTCTTGAAAGAATAGCCCTTGAGGGCACTGTGGTGATTTCGGATCTCAGCCGCGAATTCAATGTTGTCGAGGAAACCATCCGGCGCGATCTTGAAAAACTGTCGGAGGATAAGCTGCTGAAAAAAACATACGGCGGCGCGGTCGCACTGCAAAGCCTCAATATCGACTTGCCGTACAGCGTCAGAAAGAGCGCCAACGTAGAATTAAAAAGGAGCGTCGCAAAAAAAATCGCCGCACAGATCAAGGACGGCAGCTTTTTGATGTTCGACGCCAGCTCCACAGCCATCTATGTGACGCAGGAAATACTCGGCAGAAAGAATATCACGCTCATAACCAACTCCGTGGAAATTCTTTTTGAGCTGAGCACCAAGGTACGGGGCTGGACGGTGCTGTCGACGGGCGGCACACTAAAAGAGGGCGCGCTGTCGCTGGTGGGCAGCTCCGCCGAGAAGATGATCGGCGGCTTTCACGTCGATTTAGCCGTCTGTTCGGCAAAGGGTATTGATTCAGATAAGGGCGTCACCGACTCCAACGAGAGCGACGCGCAGATCAAAAAGGCGATATTCGCCGCCGCCGACCGAAAAATATTGGCGGTAGACAGCACGAAGTTCGGCGTCATCTCCTTTGTCCGCGTCTGCGATTTTTCCGACGTCGATACGATAGTCACCGACACAAAGCCCGCTTTGCCGTATATCGAGCGCATCGCGCAGAGCGGCGCCGAGCTGATATATTAAAGAGGAAACACTATGAATGTCACCGAAAAAGAAATACGCGCGATTGTCGAACGCGTGATTGCCGGAGCCGCTTTGGAGGAATACTCCGCCTCCGGCTATCGCGGCAGGCGTTATAGCGGCGTCTATGACGATATGAACGCGGCTATTGACGCCGCGCAGAAGGGCTATACGGCTGTTCGCGCCATGCAGGTCGCCGACCGCGAGAAGATCATTTCAAAGATTCGTGAGCTGACGCGTGCCGAAGCCGATATTATGGCGGCGCTCGGCGTTACGGAAACCGGTATGGGTAAGGTCGAACACAAGCGCTTAAAGCATCTGCTTGTCGCCGACAAGACTCCGGGCACCGAGGACATCACCTCGTGGGCAAAGACGGGCGACAACGGCTTGACCCTTGTCGAGATGGCGCCGTTCGGCGTCGTCGGGGCTATTACGCCGAGCACCAACCCGAGCGAAACGGTCATCTGCAACAGCATCGGAATGATCGCCGCGGGCAACGGCGCCGTGTTCAATCCCCACCCGAACGCCGTCAGCGTATCAAATTACGCGGTTGACCTTGTGAACAGAGCAAGCCGCGCCGCGGGGGGGCCCGAAGTGCTTGTCGCTTCAACGACCGTTCCGACGCTCGAGTCGGCGGCTGTATTGCAATCCCATCCGCTTGTCAGGCTCCTTGTCTGCACGGGGGGTCCGGGCGTCGTCAGGGCCGTGCTCTCTTCGGGTAAGAAAGCCATCGGCGCGGGAGCGGGCAATCCGCCGGTCATCGTCGACGACACCGCCGACATCGAACAGGCCGGCAAGGACATCATCGACGGC
>CAYYFY010000160.1:0-5313 GCA_964471035.1 uncultured Eubacteriales bacterium | reverse complement strand
CGGCCGCCCTTTGCGTTGGCATTCCTGCCGTTCTGCTGTCATTCGGATACGAAAATTATAATATAAAACAAATGCTGGTCGGTATCATATTTGCCTTGCTTCTTTCTGCCGCTCTTCTTTCCTATAAATATCTCCGTAAAAAGAGGAATCCGATAGCCGCCGTCATAGTATTGCTTATATTCGCCGAAACGCTGATAAATACCACGATGGATGTCACGATAAAAAAAGCGGATGAGGGGAACGGACTGATTAGTCAAAAGCAAGCGGTCGCTCTGGCTGCCGATGCCGCAAAGGACGGTTCGCTTTACAGAAGCGAGGTTTTAGGCGACACTCTTCATCACGGCATGAAGGGCAGCTTCTTCGGCATTAACGGCGTTTCGTCGTTCAACGCGCTGTATGACGAAACACTGACATATGCCATCGGCGGACTCGGCATTTCAAACGACTCCAGGAACGCGTTCACCTATACCCGGCAAACACCTGTGTTCGATTCCTTCTTAGGTATCCGGTACCTGTATGATTTTAAGGAAACCGGCTTAGACGGTGCGTATTATACGCGTCTCGGCGAATACGGAGCGGATAAAAACGCAAAAACGGCGATAGCGTATGAGTATAAATATCCCCTTCCTTTCGCGTTTGCCGTTAACAACACCATAACCGATTGGGCGGGCGCCTTCCTCAGTGATTTTCGCTCTCAAAACACCTTATTCAAAAATGCCTGCGGCATTCAGAATGTTTTCAGTATCGTTAAAGCGCAAGACTCTTCCGCCAATAACGCGACTGTCGTCTCGTATGCCAACCTGGACATCGCGGAAGATCAATTTACGCCGGAGCAGCTTGAAGAATATAAAAACGGTTTGTATCAAGTATCATTTGCAGAACCCGAAAAGGTCAAGGTTACGCTTTCCTATACCGTACAGACAGACGAGCCGTTATACTTTTTCTACTCCTCAGACCTTTTTGCCAGTCTCACCGTCGGTGTCAACTCAAACGAATACACCTACGTATCAGAAGCGGGACTCAAGTCTCATATCCTACCTGTTGACGGTGTTAAAAAAGGAGATAAGCTGACGTTCACCGCACAGCTTTCCGATACGGCAAAGCAAGAATATATTGACGGGAAAAAGGTTGAGACTAACACGGCGCTTGTCTGGCTGAAGCTGTATTCCTTTAATGAAGAAAAGTTTTCTAAAGGATACGACTATCTGAAAGCAGGCGCGCTGAACGTTTCCGAATACGGCGACACCTATATCAAAGGAACGATTACGGCAAAAAAGAACCAGAAAATATTCACTTCCATCCCCTATAACGACGGCTGGCACGCATATATCGACGGTAAAGAAGCAGAGGTTCTTTGTCCGGAGAACACGCATCTGATTCTCCTTGACGCCGATGAGGGAGAACACACTCTGGAGCTAAAGTACGAGGTGCCGGGCTTAAAAGTTGGACTGGCGGTTTCTTTCGGAGCGCTATTGCTGTTCATTCTCGCAGTATTTATCGAGCGCCGCGCCGATAGACGGCGCCTTAAGGATTAACAGAAACACGGAGCGATGACTGTTCACCGCTCCGTGTTTATTCTTAACGGTCTAAGTAATAAAAAATATAGTTTTTAATACTGTAACCCATAGGAATCGCGTATAGCAGCGCCAGCATTACGGCAAAAACAAACGCGAACGCCCACAGACTACCCTTCAAGAGCCAATCGGGTAAAGCCTTTTTCTTCTTTTCAAAGATAACAAAGGCTGCCGTAATAAGCGCCAGAAGCAGCCCTACCGCGCCGTACCGAATGAAGCTCCTATATACGGATAATTTCAGCTCAACCGTATTTTCTCCCTTATGAAGCTTAACGGCGATAAAATCCCCTAAGACTTGTTCGACCGCGGCATTTTCTCCGTTTACCGTACCGCTCCAGTTGTCGGAATAACTGATCGGAAGAAACAGATACTTGCCGTCGGCGTCGCTTGAAACGGTGATACCGAATTCCCTGTTTCCCGTGCTGTAGCTGTTCTGAGCATCACAAGACGCGCAAAAGGTTTCAAACCGCGCGTAATCCATCACATAGAAATCCGTTTCATACAAGTCGTACCGGGACTCAATTCCGACTGTCACCTTTTCATCTTCAAACACGCCCAGCTCCAGCATATTGTCGTTTGCGGATGTCGGATACTTGGCTATCATGTCATTCATGTACGGTTTTCCGTTTACACTGATAATCGAGTCGGTCTCTAAGGGCAGCCTGAAAATAACCTGTTCTCCTAAGTTGCCCTTGAAATATAAAACGCTTCTCTCCTTTACGTTAATCGTGTAAGTTGTCGTTTTTATCATAGGGTACTTTTTATTGAAATTCTCCTCAGCCTTATCGGTTATATCCGTTTGATCCTTCTTGTCCGCAAACACTTTTTGTTCCTTATACTTTTTTCCTGAAATCTCCGCTTTGGTAAATAAGGGCGCCGTATCGCCGGAAAGCGCGGCATACAGCTGATTCTGATATTCGAAAACATTGCCGTTTGCCGTTATTCCGTCAAGCGTATCGTCAAAAACCAGACCGAGCGGAAGAACAAAATGGTTGTCATAATACCGGCAACCGTATTCGTCCTTACCGGTAGAAGCGTACAGCTCATCCGGCAGGTTCTCATAGCTTAAAGTGTTTCTGACATTCATCAGCGCTTTTGAAAAAGCAGTACCGCCCATATCGAAGGTCGCCGTGTAATAAGAACTGAAGCCCAGATCCCACAGCGCCTGTCTTTGGGTATTGCCGAGATCGTGCGTCCAGTTTGAAAGGGATGCCCTTCTGATATAATAAGAATAGTTGGGCGTAATCGAGCTATCTATCCGCGACACCCTGTTCATGACGTCGTCACTCTCGGTAAGCTCGCGAAGCGAAGCGTTGGATAAGCCGTTATATATTGTTCTGGAAAAGTCGCCTTCCAAGTGCGCTCCGATTAAACCATAAGAATTGATGCTTATTATAACGATGATTAACAGCGCCGTGAAGCCCATTCTGAACTTCCTTGAACCAATGAACCTGTACAGTATAAAGCCGCAGAACGCGGCGATAAAGGCATAAGAGAACGGCCAGACAGTGGCATACCCCGCCGTTGTATCATAATCCAGCGTTCCGATTCCGTTGGCGGTATTGGCCCACACCAGACCGAACGGGACAATGATATACAGCGACAGCACAGAAAGAGCCGGCAGTAAATAGGACAAAATTTTGAGTTTTGGTTGGTTATCGCGGAGTCTATCATACCGTTCACAGTAATACGCGATACAGCAGACCATGATAAACGAAAGCATATATCCGTTTCTAAAGGGAAAACGCATATAAGAGCCGCCGTGCCACATAAGATTGATATTTTCAAATAAAATCTGCGCGACGAGCATCAGAAACGCCAGCGTAAAAAACAGCGGCGCTTTTTTATCCCGTTTGTATTTTGTCCAAAGCAAAATGAGCGCGATAACGGAAAACTCCAGACCGGCAAGCATCAGGATTTTATTTGAATAATCCGGTGTCGTCCCCGTATTCAGAGCCGTTTGCAGCGTATTGAATATACCGCCTGAGACTTCAGCGCCGGCAACCGACTCAAACCGTGAACTTGAAAAGATTGAAAACAGCGAAGAGAGGGATACCGGCGCGCTGATAATCAAAGCAGCCGCGGAACCCGCGCCGAGCTTAAAGGCGGCTTCTTTTCTATCTTTCCTGTCCATAAAAATAAAGACATACAAACCGCCGATAAGAATTAAAAACAGAAAAATAAAAAATGAAAGGTAGATGCTGGTCAGCAGGATGTACGCCATGCCTAAAACAAAGGGTAAAGCGCTTTTACCTTTGAACATACGGAGAATCGCCAGCAGCAGTAACGGGAACAGCGCGACGGTATCGAGCCAGTCAATATTGGTATAGTATTGCAGATTGAACCCCGAAAACGTATACATCAGCGCCAGGGTAACAACCCAATACGAGGGAAGCTTTGTAAAAACCTTTTTTAAAAAAACCGACGAGGTGAACGCGACAACCGCCATCTTTAAGATAAACAGGAATGAAAACGCGTCAAACAGCATATCCCTCGGGAAACACAGTAAAAAATAGATCGTCGGCGAAAGCAACACGGAGAGCGAAACCCGCTCGACTCCCGCGGCGGTAAACCAGTCAAAGAAAGCGGAGGCCGTCCCGTGAAAGACGTCATAATAATTCGCATACATAGGCAACGAAATCGCCAATAAATCGTTATCGACAATCGCGCCGTCCCCGAACGGATAAATACCCCTGACGGCATACACCACCAGTATAATCGCCGCCGCCATTAGCGGCGCGCAGAGATAAATCAGGTTCTTGTACTTGTTTTGCCGGATATTCATTGACTGCACCTCGTAATTTATTGACAAAATCAGACCGCCGTGAGATAATTAAGATACTCAAGAAAAGGAGCTGATTTTTATGAAAAAAATGGTTTTAATATTGTTGGCGCTTACCCTCTCGTTATCCTTGACCGCCTGCTCGGTGCCCGACGATTTGATAACAACCGCTCCCTTTGTGACCGCCGGCGACGCCTCCGCCATTCAGGTCTGCAAAGGCAACAGGCAGATGATCGTAAACGCTTTAAACACGCTCATCGTCGGCACAGCCATCACCGAACCCTTCGGCTTCACGGTTTCCTATAACGGCACGACCGCGTCGATAGGCAACGTCACCGGTATCGACGCCTCCGCCATACAAGGCCTGTTTTCCGAGCTGCCGTACTGTCCCGGTAAAGGGCTTATCACGGTAAAGGTGACCTTTGACGCCGCCGGAAAGAATCAGGTATCCGTCACCTGCAGCCTCGCGGCGCATAACAGCTAAAAACGGGAGTACCTTCATCAGATAATTCCGGATACAGTATACACTTCATAAAAATCATTGTCAAATATTTTAGATACAAAAAGCGGCATATAACGGTACTTCAGCGAGGTCAGCGCGCGTTCACACGACTGTATCTCATCGAGAATGGCAAGCGTTTCGTCGGGAATAATCGGCTCTCCGGCTGTTGCCTCCAGACGGCGAAATCAATCTTTCGGGTGAAATATCATCATCAAAGTGGGACGCCGCCGATTTATTGGCCTCCAGATTGATATACACCACGTTTTTATATTGTTCCCCGCCGAACTGCCTCAAAATGTAGGTTTTATTTATTGTGACGTATAAATATCGCAATGACTTTACCCGATAAGCAGAACAGCAGCAAGCGGATTATATGAAGCGCAACGCGGCGGAGCAGAAAACCTGCCCCGCCGCGAATTTTATTCTGTGACCGAATGAAAGGCATTCTTATCGTT
>CAYYFY010000159.1:0-5337 GCA_964471035.1 uncultured Eubacteriales bacterium | reverse complement strand
GCCCTTGAAATTCTGGTCGAAAAAGCCGGAGGGATCATAACGGGCAAGGCGGCAATCCTCGCCGAGGGCGACGCGCAGGAGCGCGGGGACATCGTCTATCTCGAAAAATTGCCGCTGTTCACGCCGGACGGAAAGGCTTTGTAAAATTTTCGGAAAAACACTTGAATAAGGCTACCCTTTGCTGTATAATCGAGAAGACTACAAAATGGGTAGTTTTTTAATTTTTTAAGGAGGATTTTTCCATGCAAGCACCGACAAACAATAAAACGATTCTGAAATGGCTTGACGAGCAGTACGCGCTCACTAAGCCCGACAATATCGTTTGGATAGACGGCTCGAAGGAGCAGGTTGAGGCGCTGCGCGCCGAGGCGTGTTCTACGGGGGAGCTGACGAAGCTCAATCAGGAGCTTCTGCCTGAATGTTATCTGCACCGCACGGCGGTAAACGACGTCGCCAGAGTCGAGGACAGGACGTTCATCTGCACCGCGACAAAAGAGGAGGCAGGTCCCACCAATAACTGGAAGGACCCCGCCGAAACATACGCGATGCTTTACGACATCGCGCGCGACTGCTACAAGGGGCGCACCGCCTATGTTATTCCCTATTCGATGGGTCCGGTGGGGTCAAAGTTCTCGAAGGTTGGCGTCGAGCTGACCGATTCGATTTATGTCGTACTCAACATGGTGATCATGACGCGGACCGGCACGGCCGTTTTAGACGCTTTAGGCGACAGCGACGACTGGGTGCGCGGACTGCACTGCCGCTGCAAGGTTGAGGAAGAAAACCGCTATATCTGCCACTTCCCGCAGGACAACGCGATCATTTCGGTCAACTCCGGCTACGGCGGAAACGTGCTGCTGGGCAAAAAGTGCTTCGCGCTGCGTATCGCCTCCTATCAGGGGTATAAAGAAAAATGGCAGGCAGAGCATATGCTGATCCTCGGCGTGGAGAATCCAGAAGGCGAAGTCAGATATATCTGCGCGGCTTTCCCGTCCATGTGCGGAAAGACGAACCTTGCCATGCTGATACCGCCCGAAACCTATCTGAAGAAGGGGTATAAGGTCTGGTGCGTCGGCGACGACATCGCGTGGATCCGTAAAGGCAAGGACGGTCGCCTGTACGCCATCAACCCCGAAAACGGCTTCTTCGGCGTCGCGCCGGGCACCAACATGAAGTCCAACCCGAACGCTTTAGAGGCGACCAAGAAGGGTACGATCTTTACGAATGTCGCCTACGATAAGAAGAACGGCACTGTCTGGTGGGAGGGGCTTGACAAGAACCCGCCTGAGGACGCGCTCGACTGGAAGGGCAATCCGTGGAACGGCAAGGCTTCCGACGCCGTCGGCGCCCAGCCCAACAGCCGCTTTACGGCTCCGGCGAAAAACTGCCCGTGTATCAGCAGCGAGTTTGAGAATCCCGAGGGCGTACCGATTTCCGCGTTCGTGTTCGGCGGCCGCCGCGCGAAGCTGACGCCCCTTGTCTATCAGTCCAGAGACTGGAACCACGGCGTGTTCGTCGGTTCGGTCATGACTACCGAGACGACAGCCGCCGCCGCCGGCGCGGTGGGTGTTGTCCGCCGCGACCCGATGGCGATGCTGCCGTTCTGCGGCTACCATATGGGCGACTACTTTACGCATTGGCTCGACATCGGCAAAGAGCTTGACCCCGCGAAAGCCCCGAAGGTATTCAACGTCAACTGGTTCCGCAAGGATGACGAGGGGAAATTCCTCTGGCCGGGCTTCGGCGACAACCTGCGCGTGCTCGAATGGATCATTGACCGCTGCGAGGACAAGGTTGACGCGAAAGAAACGGCTATCGGTTACGTTCCTTATGCCAAGGACATTAACCTTGCGGGAATCGAGGACGAGGTATCGCTTGAGACGCTTGAGGGTATTCTCGGCGTTGACAATGCTCTCTGGAGCGAAGAGGCGAAGGGGATCGGGGAGTTCTACGGGAAATTCGGCGATAAGCTGCCCGCGGAGCTTAAAAAAGAACTGGAAATACTGAAAGATAACGTAAAATAACATAAAATAACGCATAAGGAGCGGAACATGGAAACTGTTTGTTTGCACTGTAAACCCTTTCTTCAGCGTACGCGTACCTTTTACGCCGTATCCGACGGGCTGCCGTCGGATATGGTTACCTGCGCGGTCTTCGACGGCAACGGCGTATTTTTCGCCGGTACCGACGAAGGCCTTGCCTTTTTTGACGGAAAAGCGTTCAAGGCGTTTCCGCTGAAAGGCGCTAAGGAGATCACGTTTTTATATAAAAGCGCGGATGGTTTACTTTTTGCGGGCGCGGGTAATACCCTTTATACCATTTCGGGAAAAAAGGTAGCACAGACCGCCGAATACCCCCAAAAAGTCATCGCGATGGACACCGACGGCACAGGTAACCTTTGGTTGCTTACGGCCGATTCCCTGTATATCCGCGAGGCGGGCGAGGATGATTTAAAATTTTACTCCGAAGTTGACGAGGGACACGCGCAGGCGTTCTGCGCATTCGGCGACAAACGCGTCTATGTCGCCAATCCGATAGCTATTATGGGGCTGTTCGGCAAACGGCCGCGCTGGGGTCCGATAGTCCCCGATACCAGTGATATGCCGACCAACTGTATTCAGGCGATGGCTGCCGACGCGTACGGTCATCTGTGGCTGGGCACCGACGAGGGGCTTTGTCTCTATGACGCCTACAGCACATGGCTGACCCATAAAGAGATCGATGGCTTGCCGCAGGGCGATGTAAAGAAAATACTGCTTTCGGGGAGCGGCGCGCGGTATATCGGCACCGACATAGGGCTGTACGTTATGAACGGGCTTAAAACGACCCTTTTAGGCGCCAAGCGCTGGCTGCCCGCGCCCGAGGTGACGGCAATTGCCTTAAGCGGCGACGACAGCGAGCTGTGGGTCGGCACCGAAAAAGGACTTTCGCGTATACGGCAGGAGATGTATACACTTGAAAAGAAAGCGGCGCATTATCAGGAGATGACCGAGAAGTATCACGTCCGCGACGCGGGATACGTGACGGTACGCAACATGGACAAATACGGCGACATCACCTCCGGCCATGTCGAAATCTCCGATAACGACGGACTGTGGACCGCCGAGTACTGCGCGTCTCAGGCGCTGCGCTACGGCGCGACCAAATCGAAGGAGGCCTTGGAGATCGCGCGGCGGTCGATGAAAGCGATGCTGAAACTCCTCTATGTGACGGGCATTGACGGATTCCCCGCCAGGGCGTACAGGCGTCCGGGCGAGCACCGATTCGGCGACGGCGATATCGAGTGGCACTATACCGAGGATGAACACGGCGCTCTCGAATGGAAGGGGGAGACCTCGAGCGACGAGACGACGGGACACCTGTTCGGGCTTAGCTTCTACTACGATCTGTGCGCCGATAAAAAAGAGAAAAAGGAGATTGCCGCGGCGGTGTCCGCCATTGCCGCGCATATCCTCGACCACGACTATACGCTGTGCGACGCCGACGGTTTGCCAACGACATGGGCGCGTTGGGGTCCGTATGAGCTCAACCGCGACAACAAGTTTTTCTGGGAAAAGTGTGTAAACTCCTTAGAGCTGCTCTCTCTGCTCAAAACCGCGTACTATATGACCGGCGAAAAGCGTTTTGACGACGAGTATAAGAAACTCATCACGAGGGAGCATTACGCGCTCAACAGCTTCCAGTTCAAGATTCCCGACGCCAACACAAGCCATATCGACGACCACTTAAGCTTTTTAGCGATCGTGCCGCTCTTGAAATATGAGGACGATCCGGCGCTGCGTATGTTCTATCTGAACGGCATACGCCATTGTTATGAGACGCAGCGCGCCGAGCGCTGCCCGCTGTGGAACGTTACCTACGGCGCGCTGACCGGCGGTTTCTGCGACATTGAGAACGCCGTGCGCAGTATGCAGGAGCTGCCGCTCGATCTTATCCTCTTTGAGGTCAAAAACAGCGTTCGCCCCGGTCTGGTCTGGGACAGCGGTCAGGAGCTGTTCGGCGGCAAGCGCCAGCTTAAAATTCCACTGCCGTATGACGAAAACCCGATCTGCAAATACGATAAAAACGTATTTTTCCCCGACGGCGGCAACGGACTTTGCGCCGAGGACGGCACGGTATTTTTACTGCCGTACTGGATGGCGCGTTATTACGGTTTAATTTCTGAAGAATAAGGAGTTTGATTTTAACTATGTTCAACGACGGTATTTTCGCCCTGATGCTCACCCCGTTTCATGAGGACAGAACAATTGACTACGACGCCTACGAAGGCTACTGCGAATGGCAGGTGTCGCAAGGAGTGCCGCACTTGTTCTGTGTATGCGGCAGCTCAGAAATGGCGCAGATGACACAGGAGGAGCGCTTACAGCTCGCCCGTACGACCGTAAAGCATAAGGGCAACGCGACGGTCGTCGCCACCGGCAACCTCGAGCCCTCGTGGGACGCGCAGGTCGAGGAGGTAAAAAGGATGTCGGACACCGGCGTCGACGGGCTGGTCTTTGTCACCAAGGGCTACGGCAACGACGAAGAGCGGTTTTACGAATACATCACCGATCTGCTGAAACATACGGAACTCCCCGTTTTCCTCTATGAGTATCCCGGGTACCCGAACAACAAGATCAGCGGCGCGGTCTACGGGCGGCTTGTCGAAACGGGACGGGTCGTTGGTATCAAGGACACGACCTGTACACTCGAAGGTATCAAGGACAAGATCGATCATCAGGGGAACAGCGTGATCCATCAGGCCAATATGCCGTATCTGTTCGAATCCTTCAAGCTCGGCGCGCGGGGCGTCATGGCGACCCCGACCACCTGCGGCGGAGCGTTCTTCATGCGCTTCTGGGACGCTTTTATGAGCGGCGACATGGCGCTTTCTGAGCGCCGCAATCAGGAAATCACGCTGCTCGACAACGCTCTCGACGGCGGCTTCTGCGCGACAGCCAAGGAGCTGTGCAATTTGCAGGGGGCGAAGATGAACTGGTATACCCGCGGCAACCAGAATTTAAGCCCGTCGAAGCTTAAGGCGCTGCGCACGTTTTATGACTGGTGCGTCGCGAATGAACTGATGAAGTAACAAAAAGCCGCCGAAGGGCGGCTTTTTTAATGAAGAATGAAGAATGTCGGGCGGGGCATAGCCCCGCACCCCGAAATAAAGTGAAGCGTTCCTTCGGAACGTGAAGGTCGCTAAAGAACCGTTTACACGGTTCTTCGCTAGTCTTGGGAGGGCTGCGCCCTCGTCCATTATAACCGAATAGGGGGCACGACAGCTTTTTAGTATATCCCGTGTATGTCGTTAGTGAACCCCAAAACATAATCCGCAGACACATTGTAATACTTGCA
>CAYYFY010000158.1:0-5341 GCA_964471035.1 uncultured Eubacteriales bacterium | reverse complement strand
CAGCGACGACTCTCAAAAACGCCTTACCAAAGGGTTTACATGCAGTCCTAAGCGGCTGTCTGATTCCGATCAGCAAACAATCACCGTCACCTATAAGGGAATGAAGACAACATTTGCGGTGGACGTAACGGCGCTGACCCTTACGAAGCTTACACTGAAGACTCCCCCGAATAAAACAAGCTATTACGTCGGCGGCAAGCTCGACACAACCGGACTGTCGCTCACGGCCTATTACAATAACGGCGCCAAAGAGACCGTCACAAGCGGCTTTACCTGTACGCCGACGACCATTACCGCCGCCGGCAAGCAGAAGGTTACGGTAAAATTCAAAAACAAGTCGGTCACCTTCGAGATAACAGCCAAAGTGGCTTTGGTCACCTCTATTAAGCTGAACAAGACAACCGACGATATATCCATCGGCTCGACCTCAAAGCTCACCGCCGCCGTATCGCCCTCGTATGCCAGCAACAAGGCGGTGACGTGGTCGTCGAGCAACACTAAAATCGCGACCGTCTCCTCCTACGGCGTCGTGACGGGCAAGGCGGTCGGACAGGTTACCATCACCTGTAAAGCCAAGGACGGCAGCGGCAAAACCGCGAAATGCACCCTGAGGGTCTTCCCCAATCCCCCCTCGTCCGCCAAAGCCGTTTCAGCCTCCTTCAACAGCATCAGGCTCACCTGGAAAGCCGCCTCCGGCGTTGACGGCTACACCATTTACCGCGCGACCTCGAAGAACGGCGAATTTAAGGAGTACACCTCCGGCAACGGCTTAAGATATATGGACAGTCCCCTTACGACCGGCAAAACATACTATTATTTCATTTGCTCCTATAAGATCGTCGGCAATAAAAAATTCTTCAGCGACTCCACCCCCATCCTTTCGGCAAAGCCCGTCCCCTCGGTCCCCGCCTCCTTCACCGCCGCGAAAGCAAGCACAACGAGCGTAAAGACGACATGGAAAGCCGTCACGGGCGCTTCCGGCTATGAGGTATGGATGGCGACTTCAAGCGGCGGCAACTATTCAAGGCTGACGACAACGACGAAAACAACCTATACAAAAACCAAATTGACGAAAAATAAGACGTATTATTTCAAGGCGCGTGCATACAAAACCGTCAACGGTACAAGGGTCTACGGGGCGTTTACAACCGTAAAAAGCGCGAAACCGTCGTAAGCTATAACAAAAATCTGCCTCGCCGTAAAAATACGGCGGCAGTTTTTTGTAGAGTTAAGGGTTCTTTGCAAAACGTGAAGAAAGCTTCGCTTGTTTCGGGAAAGGGTACCCCGCGCTCCATTTAAAATGCGTCGCAGACCCGAAATTAGGACGAAGCCCTCCTGACCCGCATCTGACATCTGGCATCTGAAAGTGGTGAAATAGATGAAAAGATTCTTTATTAAAGCGTTCGTTTCTTTCCTGCTCATTCTTTCCCTTTTTACAGTAGGAGCACATGGTTTATGGGCGATGTATCCGACGGAAGCCATGGTTACGGAAGGTTCTGCCACCACTGCCGATTCTTCCATAAAAGCAAGCACTCAAAAACCCGTAAAACATACAAAGCATGAAATAAGAGTGAAGTATTTCAGTTTACCTTTCGATACAAACAGCGATGTGTGCTATTCCGTAACACCTTCAATCACCCCGCCCTATAAGGCGGGGGCTCCGTGTCAGGCAACCATGACCGATGGAATAAACGCGGTGAATCTTGTCAGGTATGTCGCGGGTATACCCTATGATGTTGAACTCAAAGCGGAGTATTCGGAGCTGACGCAACACGCGTCGGTTGTCAATGCCGCAAATAAAACGTTATCGCATAACCCGTCAAAACCTGATGGGATGAGCGCGGAATTTTTTGATAAAGGCTACACCGGAGCCAGCAGAAGCAATTTGGCATATGGTTACGGCAATATCGCGAATTCGATTATAAACGGTTATATGGACGACAGTGACAGTTCAAATATTGACCGTGCCGGCCACCGGCGTTGGATACTCAATCCCTATATGAAATATACGGGATTTGGGGTTGCCGCCGGATATTCGGCGTTATATGCTTTTGATAGATCAAGAAGTGAAAATTGTAATTACGATTTTGTTTGTTGGCCTGCGCAGACAATGCCGGTGGAATTGTACATGGGAAACGCTTTCTCTGTAAGCTTTTCGCCAAGCACCTATGACCCGTTGGATTATGACAAGGTGTCCGTGACAATGAAAAACAGAAAAACCGGAGCGGAGTATACCCTCAACAGTTCAACCGCAAACAGCAACGGACAGTATTTTAATGTCAACAACGACGGTTACGGCGTACCGCAATGTGTTATTTTCCGGCCATCCTACACCGCCTTCCTTTCCGGCGATATCATTGACATTTCTATTACCGGTCTTACTAATTACGATGAACCGAAAAGCCTTAGCTATACGGTTGAATTTTTCTCAGCCGAAGACCTGTTGCTCATAGAAAACGGCGCCGCCGTGAAGCTGACCGGATTAACCGCAAAAAGCACAGAAACCTCTGTGGATTTGAGCTGGAACAAAATAGAGGGTGTTTCCGGCTACTGGATTTACAAGTTGAATCCCGCGGATGACTCCTATGATTTGGTAAAAACAGTGAGCGGCAGTGATACCGCAACGTATTGCCATACAGGACTAAAATCCGGTACTGTTTATGAATTCTCTGTTCAAGCGTATAAAAATATTGACTCCGTTACCTACCACAGTAATGGTGATGTTGTTAAGGTTTCCACCAAGCTTACGGCGCCGACCGCTCTTAAAGCCGCCGCATCCCATGACAGCGTTAAGCTGACGTGGGATGCCGTTAAAGGAGCTGACCGCTACGCCGTCTACCGCGCCGTTTCAGAGACCGGTACATACACGCGCTTAGGCTCGACAGCCTCCTTGAATTATACAGACAAATCCCCTCAAACAGGCAAGACCTATTATTATAGGGTCAGGGCGTATAAAACGGTTGACGGCGTCAATGTTTACGGACCTGCCTCCAAAACAGTTGCGGCAAAACCCCTTCCCACCGCCCCGACGGGCGTCAAAGCGGTCAGGGCGTCGTACAAAAGCATCAAAATCAGTTGGACAGCCGTTTCCGGCGCGACAGGCTATGCCGTCTACAGGGCAACCTCGAAAACAGGGACATACAACTACATAAAATCGACGGCTTCGACAAGCCTCACAGACACCTCTTGTACCACAGGCAAGACGTATTACTACAAGGTCAAGGCGTACAAGACAGTCGGCGATAAAAAATACCACAGCGGGGATTCGACGATTGTTTCGGCAAAAGCCATCCCCACCGCCCCGACGGGCGTCAAAGCGGTCAGTGCGTCGTACAAAAGCATCAAAATCAGTTGGTCAGCCGTATCCGGCGCGACAGGCTATGCGGTATACAGGGCAACCTCGAAAACAGGGACATACAACTACATAAAATCGACGGCTTCGACAAGCCTCACAGACACCTCTTGTACCACAGGCAAGACGTATTACTACAAGGTCAAGGCGTACAAGACAGTCGGCGATAAAAAATACCACAGCGGGGATTCAGCGATTGTCTGCGCCAAAGCCGCAAACACGAATCCAGGCATATCCGCCTATGAAAAGCAAGTCGTAACCCTTGTCAACAAGGAACGCCAAAAGAACGGATTACCCGCGCTGACCATAAACGCGAAGCTCAGCCAAATGGCCAGAATCAAATCGCAGGATATGCACGACCACAAGTATTTCTCCCACACGAGCCCGACCTACGGGTCTCCGTTTGACATGATGGAAACCTTCGGCATCAGCTACATGGCTGCCGGCGAAAACATCGCCATGGGCTTTGAGACGCCCGAGGCGGTCGTCGAAGCCTGGATGAACTCCCCCGGACACCGCACCAATATCTTAAACGTGAACTTCACGCAGATCGGCGTCGGTTATGTCAAGGACGGCCACTACTGGACACAGGATTTTATCGGTTAATTGTCCCGACGCTACGAAAGGAAACATGAATATGCTGAAAAAATATCTTTCGCTGTTTCTCGTTCTGGTTCTCGCAATCACGGCGGTGCCGCTCGTCGGGCTGACGGAGGTTTTCGCGGCAAATTGGCAGGATGTATTGTCTTATCAAAAAATCAATAATAATACAGCTATCGAAATAACCGATTGTAAAGAAACGGCAAGCGGCGCGTTGACCATTCCGGCAAAAATCAGCGACTTGCCGGTGACGAGTATCGGGAAGGAGGCGTTTGAATACTGCTCCTCGCTTACCTCCGTAACAATCCCGAACAGCGTGACGAGTATCGGATACTATGCGTTTCGCGACTGCACCAAGCTTATCTCCGTAACAATCGGAAGCGGCGTGACGAGTATCGGGTACGCTGCGTTTTCAGAATGCACATCGCTTACCTCCGTAACAATCCCGAACAGCGTGACGAGTATCGGATACTATGCGTTTCGCGACTGCACCAAGCTTATCTCCGTAACAATCGGAAGCGGCGTGACGAGTATCGAGGACGGGGCGTTTGATGACTGTTCCTCGCTTACCGCTGTCAATGTGGATTCGAGCAATCCGAATTACAGCAGTACGGATGGAGTACTCTTTAATAAAGCAAAAACGACGCTAATTTTATATCCCCGCACAAAATCCGGCGCGTATACGATTCCGAATAGCGTTACGAGTATTGGGGACGAGGCGTTTTACGACTGCTCCAAGCTTACCTCCGTAACAATCGGAAGCGGCGTGACGAGTATCGGGAACAAGGCGTTTTACGGCTGCACCAAGCTTACCGCTATCAATGTTGATACAAGTAATAAGAATTACAGCAGTGCCGGCGGCGTGCTCTTCAATAAAATAAAAACAACGCTGATTTTATGTCCTGAAGGGAAATCCGGTGCGTATACAATCCCGAACAGCGTGACAAGCATCGGAGGAGAGGCGTTTTCCGGCTGCTCCTCGCTCACGAGCGTTACGATAGGGAACAGCGTGACGAGCATCGGGGAATATGAGTTTTCCGGCTGCACCTCGCTTACCTCCGTAACGATTCCGAACAGCGTGACGAGCATCGGGGACTGGGCGTTTTCCGGCTGCTCAAAGCTTACAGGCATCACAATCCCGAACAGCGTGACAAGTATCGAATATGAGGCGTTTTACGGCTGCTTAAAACTTACAGGTATCACGATCGGAACCGGTGTGACAAGCATTGGCAGTCATGCGTTTTTTGATACAGCGTATTACAACAACGTCTCCAACTGGAAAAACGGCGTTCTTTATATCGGTAAATACTTAATCAGAGCCGATGAAGATCAAGTCAGCGGCGCGTACACAATCAAAGCGGGGACGCTGTGTATAGCGGACGGGGCATT
>CAYYFY010000157.1:0-5353 GCA_964471035.1 uncultured Eubacteriales bacterium | reverse complement strand
TTCCCCAAGAGCGCAGCTTGAGTGCTGGACTCTCATGCTCTCAACAAACAATCTCTGGGCGCTTCGATGAAGGTGAGCGTACTGCCCGCAAGCTCGATTTTGTCGCCGGTTTTAACCGGAACGAAGTTCCAGTCCTGATGGTATTGCCCCTTTATCGACTTTATCCCGTTCTCCGTGCAATAAATCGGCGTATCGGGAATTTCGCGCATCAGAGCACAGAGCGAGCCGCTGTGATCGACCTCGCCGTGGTTGGCGATAATACAGTCGATTTTTTTGAGGTCCGTTTCCTCTTTGAGCTTTGAAACAAACTCCTTGTCATAGGGCGCCCAGACCGTGTCGATAAGCACGGTCCTGCCGTCTTTGATCAGATACGCGTTATACGACGAGCCGCGGTGGGTGGAGAACTCGTCGCCGTGGAATTTTTTAAGCTCCCAGTCGGTTTTACCGACCCATGTGACTTTATCGGTGATTTTTTTGCCCATAATTATGACCATCCTTTTGCTTCGGGTTGAAATGATTTATCTTTCAACCTTATGACCTTTTTATGAGAGTTCCGTTTCAAATTTCGGGATCAGCCATTTTTTGACGGTAAAAAACATTTGTATGCTTTCCCCCGTGCCGCATCCCTCGTTTTCCAAAGGATTTTCGCTCGCACGCTTTTTGACGCTGTGCGAAGCGTCGAGCGTATAGATATATTTCAGCGTGCTGCCGTTTCGGATAAGCTTGCCACCATTGTCCTTAGAGCCATTGAACTGAAGTACGACGTTTGAGTCGGACGGCGGGACATAATAAATAGCCGCTAAAAGGGAGGTATCGGCACCGTATTTATCGGCGACAGCCTTGACAAACGCATTGTCGGCGTCGTCTGAAAATATTACGGTACCCTTTTTTTCTGTGCTTTCCGGCGCCGTGGTTTTTGAGGGCGGCGCGGTTGTTTTTTCTATTTTCTCAGGTTTTGTCACGGCGGTCGTCACGGCACCTGTACTGCCGATGGTCGTTTGGGTTGAGAATTCGGTGTGGGTGGTGGACGCCGCGGTCGCTGCGGTCGAAGTGACGGCGGGCTTCGTTGTCGTGACGGCGGTAACGCCGTTTTGCGGTTTTCCTGTGCCGCAGGCGGCGAGCGTCAGCAGGAGCGTCACGGCAAGCAGCAGGGAGAAGCGTTTTTTCATATAAGACACGCTTTCATAAAAAAGTTAAAAAATGACGGCGCGATGCGCCGTCATTTCAGTCTGTAACAGCTTAACTCATGATACTGCCGAACAAATCCATGATCATGTCAATGATTACCTGAAAATCAAAATCACCGAACAGGCCTCCAAGAAGCTCCAAAATAGCGTCCATTACATTCACCTCCGAAATCTCGAGTCACAATGATATTAGCATAAAAAAAATAATTTGTAAATAAATTTTGTAAAATTTTATTAAAAATGCCGAAGAAAAAATTTTATGATGTTCTCATATTTCTGATTAAGAATATTGAATCCTGAATTTGCGCTTCACGGGCATCGAAAAACGCTTTCACGGAGGCGCAATAACGGTATTTGCCGTCCGCGCCGCGCTCGCGGCGGCAGCCGTTGCGGCATACGGCAAACAGGCGGCAGGCGCGGCAGTCCTCGGGGACGGGCAGGGATTTTTCGATAAACCGCGCGGCGGCGGGACTGTTTTGAATCTCAAAAAAGCTCTCTTTACCGATCGTTCCCAGCCGCCATTCGTCGAGCACATAAAAGTCGCAGGGGTACACGCCGCCGTCGCCCTCGACGACGAACTGCATCGAACAGCGTCCCGTCATACCGCAGGATTCGGGCTGCCCGCCGAGCAGGACGGAAAACCAGTTGTCCAGATGACGGATGCTGACATAGTGTCCGCGTTCCAGATCCGCGTACCAGAGATCAAAAATTTTGATGAGGAACTCCCCGTATTTTTCGGGAGTAAGAGTGAGAGGAGAATCGTTATTCAGCGGCGGTATACAGGGGATGAACTGGAGAAAAGTAAAACCCTGTTTTGCGAAAAAGCGGTAGATTTTCTCGGCATACCGCGCGCTCTGCCCCGTGACGACGGACAGGACGTTGAACGCCGCGCCGTGCTTTTTAAGAAGCTGCGCGGTCTGCATGACCCGATTAAAGGTGTCCTTGCCGTTGTCTGTCAGCCGGTTCTGATTGTGGATGTCCGCCGGACCGTCGAGCGACAGCCCCGTCAGAAAGTTGTTTTCGCGTAAGAATTCAGCGAACGGCGCGTCTATTAAAAGACCGTTTGTCTGTAAGCAGTTGTTGACCTCAACACCGGACTTAGCGTATTTTTTTTCGAGCGACACGGCGGTCTTGAAAAAGTCAAGACCGGCGAGCGTCGGCTCTCCCCCCTGAAAGACAAACGTACACGAACCCTCGGCGTAGCCGAAGGCGCTTTGTATCGTCTTTTCGAGCAGCTCCTCTGAGAGCATTCCCATAAAGGGATGCGCGCGGTTAGCGGCGATATCCTTATAAAAACAATAGGCGCAGCCCATGCCACACGCGGACGACGCGGGCTTAATCAAAACGGATAAAGGAGGCATAGTCATCTCTTTTCTAAAAAAGTATTGCATTTATAATAGGGTCTGTTAAAATAAGAAACGGGGAATTAGGAATGATCCAAATTCCTCATTCCCAAATTAATCAATTCTCAGGGCGGTGATATTTTGCCAAAGGAAAAACGCATACAGACAGACATCCCCTCAAAGCTCTATCCCGTGCTCATTCGCGGCAACAGGGGTTATATGTTCCGTCTGGAGGCTCTGATGAAGGAGCCGGTTGATCCAGCCGCGCTGCAGCAGGCTGTCATAGACTTAGCGCCGCGATTTCCGGTCATGTACAGCCATCTCACCAAGGGATTTTTCGATTATTACCATGTGCCCGCGCACGATTTCGACGTCGTCGTCGAACAGGAGAACCCCGATCGGGTGCTGCCCGCGGTCTTTGATACCGACAAGCCGTCGTTTCGGCTGTATTATTTTGGTAAAAAGCTGAATCTCGACATCTCGCACACGCACGCCGACGGCATGGGCGGCATGATATTCTTCAAAGCGCTGCTGACGCGGTACTTCGCCCTGCGGGGCTTTTCGCCTTCTCAATTGGAGGACGTTCCCGATTATCGGGATACTCCGAAAAAGGAAGAGGTCGAGGATTCGAACAGGACGCTGCTGCGCCGCGGCAAGCGCCATACGCGGATGGAGAGCACCGCGTGCAGATTACGCACTGACACCGTTCCCGGGCTGCTCAGGGACGTATGCGTCGCCGCGTCGATTAAAGAAATCAAGGCGTATACAAAGCCGCGCGGCATCACGATTAACGATTATCTGCTCGCGCTGATTTATACGGCGATACTGCCGCTTTACGATAAATCGACCGAGACGCTGCCTATAAAGCTGTCGGTGCCCATCGACTTGCGCGGAGTATTCCATGTGCAATCGCAGCGCAATTTTGCCCTTTACATCAATTTGGAGCTGCATCCGCAGGAGGAGATGACCTTCGAAGAGACCTGCGTGGAGATGAAAAAACAGATGCGCGCCGGAACGGACAGGGATCGCCTGATACGGCTCGCCAGCTCTAACGCCCGACTCGCCGGCAATCCTTTGGTCAAGATTGTGCCGCGCGTGCTGCGGGACAAGGTCATCCTCAAGGGCTTTCGCGTGCTCGGCGCGGCAAAGATCACGACCACGCTCAGCAATCTCGCCTATCATACGCTCGCGCCCGAAATCGAGGGGGAGATTGAACGGCTCGAAATGTACCTCGGCGCGGGCGGGGGAGGCTTCAACTTCTCGTCCATCGGCTTTGGCGATACGATGGCGCTGTGTATCTGCCTGTCGGGCGAAGACAACGGTATCCGCGACAGGATCATGGCGCTGATGAGAGAGCACGGCATTACGCCGTCCTGTGACGAAACGCGCTTTTAATGTAGCACGTTTCAATAAAAAGTCAACAGCGAATTGAATATTCAAGGGCACGGGGGATGGGTATATGGACATAACTCAGAAGCAGATGAAGAAAAAGGAAGTTTTGGCGTACTCGCTCGGTTTGTTCGGCTTTCAGGCGATTGTCGGGTATCTGAATTCGTATCAGGCGGAGTTCTACGGCGCGCGCATGGCCGCCGACCTTGCCGTTGTCGGGATACTGCTGCTCGCCGTCAAGATCGTGTCGGCGGTATTTGATCCGATCGTCGGGAACCTTATCGACCGCACCAATTCAAAACGCGGCAAGCTCAAGCCCTTTATTCTGTATTCCTTGGCGCCGCTGGCAATCCTGACAATCGTCATCTTCACCGAGGTGCCGTTTCGCGGGACGGCGCTGTATGTCTACATATTTATAACCTTTTTACTCTGGAGTATGGCTATGACGCTCGGCGACGTGCCCTCGCAGGGCATCGCCTCGGTACTCACTCCGAACCCTGTTGAGCGCACCAATGTCGTTTCGATTGCCAATACCTTTAAGTCTGTCGGCTTCGCCGCGGCGTATGTCGTGGTGCCTGTTGCCTGCCTCATCATTTCGGGCGGCTCGCAGGTGTACGGCTACGAGGGGGATAAGGATACGCCCATCAGCAGTCCCGAATACCTGCTCTCCGCGGCGATAATCGGCATTCTCGGCTGTCTGATGTTCGCGCTCATCGTCTTCCTGAACAAGGAGCGTGTCCCATACAAGGCGGAGAAGATGAGCTTTGCCGATATGGCGCGCACGTTAAAGGACAATAAGCCTTTGATGCTCGTCATCGTCTCCTATTTTCTCGGCTTCGGCCGCCAGATGGCCATGGGCATCCAGATTCAGGCCGCCAACGTCCTGCTCGGCGGTCAGAACCTGATCGTAGTGCTCGGCATCACGACTGCCGTCGGTTCGATGATCAGCATGGCGCTCACCCCGCTGCTCATTAAAAAGCTCGGCGAGCGCAGCGTTTTCATCGGGATGTCGCTCTACGGCTTCGTCGTTTCGATGGCGACATATCTGGTCGGCACCGAAAACCGGACGCTGATGTTTGTTTTCCTGTTCCTCATCGGCTTGCAGTTCGGCGCGGTGACGCTGATGCCGATGATTATGACCGCTGACTGCGTCGATTATTACGAGCACAAGACCGGCAGGCGTACCGAGGGTACGGCATATGCCGTTCTGAGCCTGACAATCAAGGTGTGCCTTGCGATGGGTACGGCGCTCGGGCTGATTCTTTTACGCGCCGCGCGCTACGACGCCAATGCCGCGTCCTTCTCCGAGGGCACGAAATCGCTCGTCTATTTTGCCTATACGGCGCTCCCGGGCATTTTCAGCCTGCTCGCCGCTCTGCCGATGTTCAAATACGATATTATCGGCAAAAAGAAGCTCGAAATCGCCGAGGAACT
>CAYYFY010000156.1:0-5398 GCA_964471035.1 uncultured Eubacteriales bacterium | reverse complement strand
TGAAGGAGCAGCAAAAAACCGGGCGGACAAATTGTCCGCCCGGCAAGTTTTTCCGGTACTATTTGTCTTCTTCTTCCGCCTTGGCTTTGGCCGTTTCGATAATTTTCTGGACAATCATCGGCGGCGCTTCGTCGTACCGTGTGAATTCCAGGCTGAAATGGCCTCTGCCTGCCGTTACGGAACGAAGCACGGTGGCAAAATCGCCCATTTCCGCAAGCGGAACTTCCGCCACAAGCTCCTGCATCTTCGGTTCGTCGGAGGCGCCCATGCCGAGCACTCTGCCGCGGCGCTTGGTGATGTCGCCCATGATGTCGCCGAGATTGTCGTCCGGCATATATGCCTTGAGGGTGCCGATCGGTTCGAGAATCGTCGGGGCTGCCTCGGGAATCGCCGCCTTAAAGGAGAGCTGCGCGGCGGTCTTGAATGCGATTTCTGAGGAGTCAACCGGGTGATAGGAGCCGAAGTGAAGGGCAGCCTTGATGCCGACCATCGGATAACCGGCGATCATGCCCTTGGCGATGCACTCGCGCAGCCCTTTTTCAACGGCGGGGAAGTAGTTCCTCGGAACACAGCCGCCGACAACCTCGTCAGCCGTGAATACAAAGTCCTCTTCGCCGCTGTACGGCTCAAAACGGATGTAGACATCGCCGAACTGCCCGTGTCCGCCGGACTGCTTCTTATGACGTCCCTGCTTGTCGGCGACCTTGCGGATGGTTTCGCGGTAGGCGACGCGGGGGACGGTCAGATCGACCTCAACGCCGAACTTGGCTTTCAATTTATTGATGATGATGTCCAGATGCTGCTCGCCGAGGCCCGAAAGCACCTGCTCTCTGGTCTCCTCGTTGGTGAAGAACTTGATTGTGGGGTCTTCCTCCATCAGCTTTTTAAGTCCGGAAGCGACTTTTTCCTCTTCGCCCTTCTTTTTGACCTTAACAGCCATAGACAGGCAGGGAGCGGGGAAGTCAACGCCCTTCAACTTGAGAACTTCCTTCTGAGAGCAGATGGTGTCGCCGGTATTGACGCCCGACAGCTTTGTCATAACGGCAATGTCGCCCGCGCCGACAAAACCGGCGTCCTCCTGCTTCTGCCCCTTGACGTAGAGCAGCTTGCCCATACGTTCGGTTTCGCCGGTAGCGGCGTTGTAGGCGGGGGTATCGGAGGCGATTTTTCCGGAAACGACCTTAACGAAGGACATTTTGCCGACGAACGGGTCGGCGACGGTCTTAAAGCATACGGCGGCAAGCGGACCGCTTTCACTACAGGCAGCGTTTACGGTTTCGCCCTTGGCGTTTTGCGCCTCTTCTTTAGCCGTGGAGGCGGCGGGAGCAGCCTCTGCCAAAACATCGAGCATCTGCTCGACCGCGTCAGTTGTCGCGCCCGAGCAGGCAAATACAGGATAGATGTCGCCCGCCGCGATACCTGCCTTAAGCCCACGGACAATCTCATCGGGGGTCAATTCCTCTTCCATGAAGAACTTTTCCATAAGCTCCTCGTCGGCGGAGGCGACGGCTTCCTTGAAAACGGCGCTCATAGCATCGACATTCGCGTCGGCGGGTACGGCTATCTCCTTGCCCTTGCCGCCCGCGTATTCAAACGCCTTGCCGGAGGCAAAGTTGACAAACGCCTTGACCGCGCCGTTATTCATAACGGGGACGACGACCGGACAGAGCTTCGCGCCGTATTCCCCTTTAAGCGCCTCGAAGGTTTTATAAAAATCGGCATTTTCCGCGTCGGTACGCGTGACGGCGAACATCTTGGCGATACCTCGGGAATTGGCGGCTCTGACGGCTTTTTCGGCGCCGACGTCAAAGCCGGAGCCGGCCGCGGTGACGATGAGCACGCTCTCCGCCGCCCGTACGCCCTCGCTCACGCCGCCCGCAAAATCAAAAAAGCCGGGCGTGTCGAGTAAATTGATCTTTTTGCCTTTCCACTCAAGCGGGGCGACAGCAGTTGAAATGGATACGCCCTTGCGTTTTTCTTCGGAGTCGTAATCCATGACGGTATTGCCGTCGGTGACCTTGCCCAGCCGGTCGGTGGCTCCGGACAGATACAGCATCGCCTCGCAGAGCGTCGTCTTGCCTCTGCCGCCGTGTCCGGCGACGGCAATGTTGCGGATGTCGTTTGCATTGTACGCTTTCAATATAGTTCCTCCTTAAGCTTAAGCGCAAAAACCGTTCGCGCCTGAATTTCCATAGCTGCTCGTTCGCGCCGCGGTTTAAGGCGGCGGAGCATATGCGGTTAGTATATCATAAGTTTCTTTCAATTTCAATATAATTTTTCGGGTCGAACGGGAGTCTTTTTTTGAAAATAGGTTGAATTATTCATTCGAATGTGATAATATTTATAAGGGTATATATAGATTGGGGCAAATTACGGAAAAATGCCGGTCTAAACACCCCAACGCTTAGGCATCTGGCATCTGATGTCTGATATCTGATTTCGGAGGTGCGTTTCTTGAAAAGCGCTCGCAAGATTATATTGTTATCGGTGCTGATGCTGCTGGTATCGGTCGCTTTCATCAGCTGTGCGAAACCGGGAGGCGGCGTACCCGTCACCGATGAGAGCGGCAATCCCATTACCGACGCCAACGGCGAGGTCATAACGGTCATTCCCTCTACGGAGGTCGTGACCGTGACCGATGAGAGCGGCGTCGCCGTAACCAATGGGGACGGCGAAGTGCTGACGACCGTCATTTATCGTGACGTTACCGTCGCCGTACCCGTGACCGACGATAGCGGCAAAGCCGTCACCGACAAGGACGGCAACGCCGTGACCAAACCTATCGTCATTACACCCACCTACCCGGAAAAAACGGAGAAACCGGACAAAACGGAGAAACCGGACAAAACGGAGAAACCGGATAATACGGATAATACAGAGAACCCGAATAATACGAATAATACGGATAAAACGGAGAAACCCGATAACACAAATAAAACCACGGGAATACCAGGTACAAGCCGCATCACCGAAATACCGCTCACCGACCCCAACGGCGCGACGATGACCAACACCGAAGGCGATCTCGTCACCTATACGAACATCGTTGTTGATACCAATCCTCCCGCCCCGATTTACACCAGCTGGAAAAAGACCTTCGGCGGTTCGCATCAGGATTATTTCGAAGACGTCGCTACCGTTAAGGATGGCGGTTATGTCGCCCTGTTGATCACCAACTCAATCGACGGTGACTTGAAAGCTCTTGCCGACGACTACAGCACCCCGGTCACCGTTCTTATTAAATATGATAAAGACGGCATTGTCGAATGGAAAAATGTCCTCGGCAGCAACAAGGGGCTCATTACGCTGACCTCTATTGAACTCGGAAGCGACGGCAGCATTTACGCCGGAGGTTATTCCACTATTCCCGGGGACGATCAGAGCAAGCGCGGCTCCTACGACGCGGTCGTCTATAAATTTGACGCGTCGGGCAAAAAGTTGTGGGCGAGGAGCTTCGGCACCTCGACGGTTGATTATTTTCTCGACATCACAGTTCTTAAAGATGGCAGCGTAGTCTGCGCCGGTTCGGTCGGCACCAACAACGGGGACGCCAAGGAATTCAACCGTGACATCACCGATTCCTCCTGCTGTCTTGTCAAGTATTCGACCTCGGGCAGTAAGGTCTGGGCGAAAGTTTTCGGCGGCGCGCGCGACCGCCTTGAGGCTATCTGTCCCGCCAAGGACGGCGGTTTCTATCTGTCCGCGGTCATTTACTCAGACGCTTACTTTGACTGCATGGGTAAGAGCGACGCGGCTATTATCAAGGTTGACGGCGAGGGCAACAAAAAATGGGTGACCGCCGTTTCGGGCTCGAATATTGAGTATTTTCCGGCAATCACGCCCGCCAGCGACGGCGACGGCTGCGTCATCGCCGGTCGTTCCAACTCCATGGACGGTTTTTTCAGCGAAGAACTCACCTCAAAGGGTGAATACGACGCGTACCTTGTCCGCGTTGACAATACCGGTCTGCTCTACTGGGGCACCGCGCTCAAGGGACAGTACGAAGACAGCTTTTCGGATATAGTCTGCTCCTCGGACGGCTATGTCGTCACCGGCTATTCCAAATCCACTTCAAGGGATATGAGAGCCGTCGGCAACCGCGGCGGACAGGATATCGTCCTTGCCTGCTTCGACTACGGCGGAAACCTGTCGTGGGTCAAGGGTTTCGGCGGCGGGCTTGACGAATCCGCCGAGTGTCTGTGCATCGCCAAAGGCGGCGGTTATGTCGCTGCCGGACGGACGTTTTCAAACGATAATGATCTTGCCGGCATCTCCGGTCAAAAATCGAACGGCGAATTTTCGGTGGGCGTTATATTTAAGTATATAAAATAAAGGTGACTATGGAAAAAGTGTTTTTTACGCTTGACAGCGCGTCCGACCTCCCGGAGGCGCTGCTTTCCCGATATTCCGATATTGAACTAATCCCTCTGCACATTCAGCTTGGGGACGACGGCTTCGAGGACGGCGTCAACGTGCATACGGAGGATATTATCCGCTATGTGGATAAAACCGGAGACCTGCCGATGACATCCGCGGTAATCGCGGCGCAATATACCGACGTGTTCGGCAGATTGACAGAAGAGGGTTATACGGTCGTCCATATCGCGATGGCTTCGACCTCTTCCTCATCCTGTCAGAACGCGCTAATCGCGGCGGCGGACTTTGAAAATGTGTTCGTCGTCGATTCGGGGCTGCTGTCGTCGGGCATGGCGCTGCTGCTCATCAAAGCCAGCGCGATGCGGGAGAGGGGAGAGACGGCAAAGCAAATAGCGGACGAACTCGACCGCATAAAAAGCAAAGTCGCCACCTCGTTCATCATCGACAAGCTCGATTATCTGAAGAAGGGCGGGCGTTGTTCGGGCGTTGCGGCTTTCGGGGCGAATATCCTCGGCATCAAGCCGTGTATCGAAATGCGCGGCGGCGTGCTCGCGGTCGGCAAGAAGTACCGCGGCAAGCTCGCGCAGTGTCAGCTTGCCTATGCGGCGGACTGTCTGTCCGAAGTACAGGATATTGACAAAAGCGTCTGTATACTCGGCTACACGCCCGGCGTATCGCCGGAGCATGAGGAGGCGCTGCGGCAAGAAATCCTGCGGCACTGCCCTTTTCAGGAGATACTGGTCGCGCACCCCGGCTGCACGATTACCTCTCACTGCGGGCCGGATACGATGGCTGTCTTTTTTATGAAAATCTAATTTCTTACCGCGAAAGGATGACCGAACTTGTACCGGCTCAATCCGGACTGCTGGGGCGGCTGTATGGCCGTGCCGGACTCCGTTCTTGAAAAGCACTTAAAGCTTGCCTCCGGCGCGAGCTTTAAGGTTTTGCTTTATCTTCTGAAAAATCCCGCGCCTGACGGCGAGCCCGCCATCGCGGCGGCGACCGGCCTTGCTCAGAGCGC
>CAYYFY010000155.1:0-5399 GCA_964471035.1 uncultured Eubacteriales bacterium | reverse complement strand
AGGCGGCGAACCTTTTTGCGGAAGATTCAGAGATTGAAATTAACGACTTCTCCGCCGTAATGAACATGGCAGTTAGTAAATAGGAACCAGGAAGTAGGAGCCAGGGGAAACGATTCGGATTTAAAAAGACCGCTCATGACTTATGCCATGGGCGGTCGGATTTTGTTCTCGTTTACCTATTGCATTGGTTTGAAAAATAGTATAGTATTAAATTACAATTTTTGTCTAGTTAAGAGAGGAGAGGTAACATGCAAAAGATGAGAAAACTTTTGGCTTTTGTGATTTGCGCGAGCTTTCTGCTCGTCGGAACGACCGTACCGGCGACGGCAGAGGGGGGGCCGGTAGTAGGTCCGTCCACGGATATTCCGGCTGAGTGGCAGGCGTACTGGGACACTTTAGCGCAGACGCACACCAACGTATCACTGACGCCCGGCAGCGACGAGACGATGATGAACTTTTCGTGGCAAAGTCCTTTGGACGCCAAGGCGGGAACTGTCGAGCTGGGGGAACAGCCGGACCTTTCGGACGCCGTAAAGTTTTCGGGCTACAGCCGTCAGAACTACTTGACGGACATCCGCACGCATTATGTGACGGCAAGCGGTCTAAAGGCGAATACAACCTACTACTACCGCGCGGCGGACAGCGCGAAGGTAACGGAGATTTATTCGTTTAAAACGCGTGACCCGAAACAATATGACATTGTTGTGTTCAGCGACATTCATATAGAGCATGACGAAGCCTCGGGCATCATGGAGGCGCAAAGCTCTTATTTCTGGAATCAGATGCTCGGCGAAGCCGTGAAGACGGTGCCGGACGCGGCGTTTACGCTCATATTAGGCGACCTGGCGAACGAGGGGCGCGCCACGGAGTATTTGGGGTTCAACGCGCCGACCGTTCTGCGTTCCCTTCCGACGGCGACGTGCATCGGCAACCATGACAAGAAGAACTACAATTACAGCTATTATGTCAATAATCCCAATGAGAACCTCTCACTGATGGATAGCTCTATCGGCGGTGAATACTGGTTTTGCTACGGCGACGTGCTGTTTATGATGCTCGATTCCACCAGCGGCAGCGCACAGGCGCGGTACGATCTGATGTATGACGCCTGCAAGGCCAACGAGGACGCCAAATGGCGCGTGGTGGTTTATCATCACAATTTCAACGGCACACCCGCGGCGCTGGACACCGAGTCGCTGCTCTTAAAGGCGATGTTCGACCCGCTGATGGAGGCGTTTGACGTGGATATCGTGTTCAACGGTCACACCCACCTTTACACGCGTACACATCAACTGGAAAACGGGATTGTGGTGCAAAGCTCTAAAGACAAGTCAAGCCTTTTGGACCCGAAAGGAACCACTTATGTCGGCGCGTCCTCCGTCAACCACGTCATCAGGGAAAGCTGGGCACAAGAGGGCGTAGTGTGGCCGAATATCTCAGCGTGTTACTTCGAGAACGAGGTGCTGTATACGGTCATCAGCGTAAAGAACGGCAGTCTTTCCATTGAAACGCGCAGCGCCAGCAATGACAATACCGTGGTTGATGAATTCGCCATCGAGAAGTCGGCGGACAATTTCCCGCAAACAGACCTCTCTCCCGTGCAGACTCCATTGTATTCGCTGCTAACCTTCGGCGGACAGGTTTACGCGCTTATATCCAACATCGAGGATTTCGTTAACAAATGGTCTGCCGTTCTCGACAATCCCGTCTAATTAAACAAATAAAAACCGCAGGGGCTGTAACGCTAGAATTCGTTACAGCTCCCGCGTTTTATTTTATATCAGAAATGATGTGTTCCGCAACCTTCATCCCGTCTACCGCCGCCGAGACGATGCCTCCGGCGTAGCCCGCGCCCTCGCCGCAGGGATAAAGCCCCAAAAGCCTTGTCGCCATATAAAACTCGTCACGGACAACGCGCACCGGCGCGGAGCTGCGCGTTTCAGGCGCGGTCAACACGGCGTCCGGCAGACGAAACCCTTTTAGCTTTTTATCAAAGCTGTAGATAGCCGCCTTAAGTGTTTCACAGACATTTGCGGGCAGAACTTCACCGATATTGCTGAAAAACACGCCTGTCGGGCAGGAGGGGCGCACGCCGCCCTGTTTATTACTGGGCGTATCGGATAAAAAGTCCTTGAGCAGCTGCGCGGGCGGGGCGTAGGAGCCGCTTAAGGCGTAGGCTTTTTGCTCGATTTCACGCTGTAAATACATACCCGAAAGGGGATGGCTGTCGGGGAAACGCTCCGGCTCGATACCGACAAGCACGGCGGCATTGGCGTTTTCGCCGTCGCGGCTGTATTCGCTCATACCGTTTACAGTGACGGCGTTCTTCTCCGACGAGGCGTTGACGACAACGCCGCCCGGGCACATACAGAAGGTATATGCGCCGCGCCCGTGCAAAGGATGGTCGGAGAGCTTGTAGTCGGCAGGCGGCAGTAAGGGGTTCATAAATTCTTTACCGTACTGGAGTTTATTGATATATTCCTGCGGGTGTTCGATGCGCGTCCCGACAGAAAACGCTTTTTGTTGTAGCTCTATACCGGAGGAGCAGAGCATTTCATAGGTGTCGCGCGCCGAATGACCTACGGCAAGTACGACGGTATCGGTTTCCATATCGAGAGCGGAGCCGTCCGCGTTTTCGCAGGATACACCGTGTATCCAGCCATTGGCGGCGTAGACCGATTTGAGCGTGCAGCCGAAGCGGATTTCGCCGCCTAATGACAAAATCTCCTCGCGCAGCGCCTTGACGACGCCGCAGAGACGGTCGGTGCCGATATGCGGCGTGGCGCTGTATAAAATATCCTCCGGTGCGCCAAAAGCCACAAACCGCCTGAAAACCTCGCGGCAGCGCGGGTCCTTGATGCCGGTCGTCAGCTTGCCGTCGGAGAACGTGCCGGCGCCGCCCTCGCCGAACTGGACGTTGCTGTTTTCGTCAAGCACGCCGCCGTTCCATAGTGCAGAGACCTTTTTTTTACGTGTGTCAACGTCGTCGCCGCGCTCTAAAACAATCGGTCTTAGACCCGCTTCTGCGAGCAGCAGCGCGGCGAACATTCCGGCGGGACCGAATCCCGCGACGACCGGTCTATAAGGAGATGACCGGCGCAGAGCGGGGAGTGTATACGGCGTTTCACGGACGACGCAGGCTTGATTCAGGGGAAAAGAAACGGTCAGAGCGTCCTCGTTCAGCGCGGTTTCTATGTCGAGAGCGTAAACGAGATGGATATTGTCCTTTTTCCGTGAATCGACGGAACGCTTATAGACCGACAGGGACAAAATGTCATCGCGGCTGATTTTCAGTTGTCTAGCCGCGGCGCGCAGAAGATCGTCCTTACAGGCGTCTAGCGGCATTTTTACATCAAATAATCGTATCATAAAATCCTTATTTCATTTCGCGGCGTTATATCCGGCTGTTCTGCCTGTAGTCCACGCCAGATGAAGGTTGTAACCGCCGCAGATTCCGTCAACGTCGAGCAGCTCGCCGCAAACATACAGCTTTGGAACCTTTTTCGATTCCAGCGTTACGGGATTGATTTCCTTTGACGAAAGCCCTCCGGCGGTGACCTGCGCGGCGCGAAAGCCGCTTGTTCTATTGACCTGTGCGGCGAACGACTTGATAGCGGCGGCAATCTCCGGCGCTTTTTCGGCAAGTACCATCGGCGTATCGGCGGGAGAAATTCCACAGCGTTTCAAAACCGCCTCGCCCAGCCTTTTGGGAAGAAGTCCCGACAGCACGTCCGCGGCGGTCGGTATTGTGCCGATAGCCGCAAAAGACAACAGAAACGTCTCCAAGTCAGAAGAGGGTATATCCGTACAGAGGTCAAGGTGGATGACATAGCGATGATTTGATTTTTCATCGATAAACCGCGACAAATTAAATATCGGTATACCCGAAAGTCCGTATTCGGTGAACTGGATTTCTCCGTAATCCGAACCGACCGTATTGCCCTCACAAAGAAGTATCGCGCCGCCCTTGGCGCGGATGCCTTTAAGCGATTTGAAATACGAGTCGGCGCAGCATAGGGAAACCAGCGCGGGGCGCACGGCGTTCACCGTGTGTCCGAGGGACTCAAGAAGCGCAAATCCCGAGCCGTCCGAGCCTAAATCGGGTGAAGCCGCCCCGCCACAAGCCAGTATGACAGCGTCCGCGTGAAACGTGTTGTTCAGCAGAAAGGCATCTTTTAACTGCCTGATGTCGGTTATCGGCGTGTCCGTTTCAAAGCGGCAGCCGAGAGATGTCGCGGCAAAGCGCAGAGCGTCAATAACGGACGCGGCGCTTTGACTTCTCGGATACAACCGCCCGTCTTCCTCTGTCAGAAGAACACCCAGCGAGTTAAAAAAGCCTTCCGTGTCCGCGAATCGGCTTTTCAGCACCGCGTTTACAAGCGTCTTGTCGCCGCGGTAGCAGTCGGCATCGATATGTGTATTCGACAGGTTGCAGCGTCCGTTTCCGGTCGAAAGTATTTTCTTGCCGACGCGCGGCAGACGTTCGTACACGATCACCGCCGCGCCGGTATTAAGCGCTTCAATTGCCGCACAGAGGCCGGACGCCCCACCGCCGATGATGCCGACGTTTTTTATAAAAATCCCCTCCGCTCGCAGTTTTTTATGACAGTATACACGATTTGTCGTTTTTAGACAAGCCTTTGAATCATGAAAAACGTACAAAAGCATGGATAGTTTTAACATATAGTAATTTTTAATTGCATTAGCGCGTTCAGTGTGATAAAATACATTGATTATTTTAACGGAAGGGGAAGCGGCAATGCGTCCGAACGTCATTTTTTATTTTTCCGATCAGCAGCGGTGGGACACGGTGAATGAAACCGTAATGCCCAACCTTTGCGCATTCTCTAAAGAGGGGACGGTCTATGAAAATGCTTTCACCTGCCAACCGGTCTGCGGACCGGCGCGCGCGTGCCTGCAAACGGGCGTGTACGCCACGCAGAACAGGAGTTATTGGAATGGGATTCCCCTGACGCCGGCTATAAAGCCGCTTGCGGCGTATTTTAACGAGTCGGGGTATGAAACGGCGTACATCGGCAAATGGCATCTCGCATCCGACAGATATCCAAAAATCGGGTTACACTGCGAAAATAAAGCCATTCCCGCCGACAGGCGCGGCGGTTATAAGGATTTCTGGCGCGCCGCCGACGTGCTCGAATTCACCTCGCACGGCTACGACGGATGCGTTTTCGACGGCGACGGCGTAAAACGGGAGTTTACGGGCTATAGAGCGGATTGTATCAATGATTTTGCACTTGAATACTTAAACGATAAGACAAGCGATAATCCGTTTTTCATGTTTATCTCCCAAATTGAGCCGCACCATCAGAACGACCACCATCATTTTGAGGGCAGAACAGAAACGATAGAACAGTTCAAGAACTACCCGTTGCCATCGG
>CAYYFY010000154.1:0-5447 GCA_964471035.1 uncultured Eubacteriales bacterium | reverse complement strand
CGGCGCGGGCGGGCTCGACGTAGCGGTCGCCATGGGCGGCGGCGCGTATTATCTCCCGATGCCCAAAAGCATAAAAGTCAATCTGACCGGAAAGCTCAAAAAAGGCGTATCGGCCAAGGACATCATTTTAGAGGTGCTGCGCGTTCTGACCGTCAAGGGCGGCGTCGGCAAGGTCATTGAATACGGCGGAAACGGCGTCAGCGCTCTGTCCGTTCCCGAACGGGCGACCATTGCCAATATGGGCGCGGAGCTTGGCGCGACGTCTTCAATATTCCCATCCGACGACGTCACCCTCGCTTTTCTGAAGGCTCAGGGACGCGATAAGGACTTCACTCCGCTCGCCCCCGACGAGGATGCCGAGTATTATAATACGATTGATATTGATCTGTCCGCTCTCCAGCCGCTCGCAGCCGTACCGCATATGCCCGACAATATTAAAACTGTCGCGGAAATCGGGGAAATCAAAGTCGATCAGGTGCTTATAGGCTCCTGCACCAACTCCTCTCTGCAGGATATGTTCAAGGTGGCTAAAATCTTAAAAGGCAAGACCGTTCATTCGAATGTCAGCCTCGGCATCGCGCCCGGCAGCAAACAGGTATTGAATATGCTCGCTTCAAGCGGCGCGCTTTCAGACATGATCGCGGCGGGCGCGCGCATACTCGAAAGCGCCTGCGGCCCGTGCATCGGCATGGGGCAGTCGCCGCAGACCGAAGGCGTTTCCCTTCGCACCTTTAACCGCAACTTCGAGGGGCGCAGCGGCACGGCAAGCGGTCAGGTCTATTTGGTCAGTCCGGAAACAGCGGCGCTGTCGGCGCTTACCGGCGTTTTGTCCGACCCGCAAAAGGCCGATCTTGATTTGTCTATCAAAATGCCCGACACCTTCGCGGTCAATGACAATATGGTCGAACTCCCCGCCCCCGAGTCGGAGGTGGACGGCGTTGAGATTTTCTACGGTCCCAACATAAAGCCCTTCCCCGTCAGCGAACCTTTGAAAGAGTCGTTCGGCGTAAAGGCGGTGCTCAAGGTCGGCGACAACATCACGACCGACCACATCATGCCCGCCGGAGCGAATATCCTCCCCTACCGCTCCAACATACCCCATTTGTCGCAGTTCTGCTTTAAGCAGTTGGACGAAAACTTCGCCGCGAACTGCAAGGAGGCCAAGCTCTCCGCCATCATCGGCGGAAACAATTACGGGCAGGGCTCCTCACGCGAGCACGCGGCGCTCGTACCCCTTCATCTCGGAGTCAAGGCGGTCATCGTCAAATCCTTCGCCCGCATCCACAAGGCCAACCTCGTCAACGCCGGTATCCTGCCTCTCATTTTCACCGATCCGGACGATTACGATACCATCGACGCGGGCGACCGCCTGTCGTTCCCGCATATCCGCAGCGAGCTTCAGAACGGAGAAAACATCACGCTGCACAACGCAACGAGAAATTCTACCATTACGCTTCAGGCCGAGCTGTCTGAAAGACAGAGGGAAATCCTCATCGGCGGCGGTTTACTCGAATATACGAAAGGACAAAACAATCCATGACACAGGCAGAGCTTGAAATTGCCGTTGAAAAATTCCGGTCGCTTTTAACCGCGCAGTCAGACAGGAACGAAACCATCAAAGCCGCCGAAGGTTTTATCGATTATAAAACGCTCGACAAGATCGTCATCGGCGTCTGTGGAGGCGACGGGATCGGTCCGGTCATCACAAAACAGTCCGCGCGCGTTCTGCGGTACCTTCTTGCCGACGAGATGAATTCCGGCAAGGTGGAATTCAAGGAGATTGACGGGCTGACCATCGAAAACAGGATCGCCGTTATGAAACCGATTCCGGACGATGTGCTCGCGGAGCTTACATCCTGCCATGTCATCTTAAAGGGACCCACGACGACCCCCCAGGCCGGCGACGGCTTGCCGAACATCGAAAGCGCCAATGTCGCCATGAGAAAGGCGCTTGACCTCTTTGCCAACGTCCGTCCCGTGCGCGTACCCGATGAGGGAATCGACTGGACGTTCTTCCGCGAGAATACCGAGGGCGCGTACGCGGTCGGTTCACAGGGCGTCCATGTCGACGAAGACCTCGCGGTCGATTTCGTCGTCACGACGACCGAGGGTACACAGCGTATCGCGCGTCTCGCCTATGAATACGCGAAAAATAACGGCAAAAACCGCGTGTCCGTCATCACCAAGGCAAACGTCATCAAGACGACCGACGGGAAATTTTTAAATCTCTGTAAAGAGATCGGCAAGGAGTATCCCGACATCGTCACCGACGAGTGGTACATCGACATCATGACCGCCAAGCTTATCGACAAGAAGCGCCGCACGAATTTTAAAGTTTTCGTCCTGCCCAACCTCTACGGAGACATCATCACCGACGAAGCCGCCGAGTTTCAGGGCGGCGTAGGTACCGCTGGCAGCGCGAATATCGGCAAGCGCTGCGCCATGTTCGAGGCTATTCATGGCTCAGGTCTGCGCATGATGAAGGAAGGCAGAGGGCAATATGCCGACCCCTGCTCGATGCTGCGCGCCTCGGCGATGCTGCTGGGTCACATCGGCTTTGCCGAAAAGGGCGCGCTGCTCGAAAAGGCTCTTGATATTTGTATGTTCACCGAGAAAAAATATACCGTCACCGGCCGCGATACAGGCTGTACAAGCGAGGAATTCGGGCAATATGTAATGGAGACGCTGGCGTCTCTGCTGGAGTGATCTTTTTGAATACAAATCATGATATATCCCCTCAGGTCATCAAACGGCTGCCGCGGTACTACCGTTACCTTGAGGACTTGATAGCCGACGGGCTGACAAGGACATCCTCAAAGGAGTTATCGGTCAAATCGGGGCTTACCGCTTCGCAGATACGGCAGGATCTCAATTGTTTCGGCGGCTTCGGACAGCAGGGCTACGGGTACAACATCGCCCAGCTCCACGACGAGATCGGTAAGATTCTCGCCCTCGATAAAAAGAGTAAGGCTATTCTCATCGGCGTCGGCAACCTCGGACGGGCAATCGCCTCGCATATGGACTTCAACCGCAAGGGTTTTTCACTGATCGGTATCTTCGATAAAAACGAGGCGTATTCCGGACAGCTTGTCAGCAGCCTGCCGATCCGCCATATCAGCGGTCTCGACGACTTCTGTCTGGAGAATAAGCCGTCTGTCGCCGTGCTCTGTATTCCCAAAAATGACGCACCCGCGCTCACAGAGCATCTGATCAAGCTCGGCATCAAGGGTTTTTGGAATTTCACGCACTACGATATCTCCAATCATTTTCCCGATGTCGCCGTTGAGAACGTCCATCTGAGCGATTCGCTGATGACTTTCTGCTATAAAATCAACAGACTGAACGAGGCGAATGACCAGCCATGAAAAAACTGATGGACATTGATATTGTCGATATCATCCCCTTTTCCAAGGGGCTTATTATTGCGCGCAAGGACGTTCTGAAAAGCGGTTTGGTGCGCGTATCGTTTATCGGTTACGACATTAAGCTTGAACGCGCCTCTCCCGTCACTAAGGGCGTCTATCTGCTCAACAAATTCGGCGCCGCCTACAAACCCATCGCCGACCAGATCGGCGACTATGTCTCCTGCGATGTCGCCATGATGCAAAACAGGCATACCGCCATTGTCTACACGACCGGCGAGCTTGGGATGTTCGATGAAAACGGCGTGCTCGCCTGGACGGGCGACCTGTTCTACAAGGAATGCCCCGTCTGCTCGGGCGCGGTCGAAAACAAATACCTTTGGTTCGCCGTACCGGACAATAACTGCGTCGTCCGCTATTCCCACGCGGCGCAGAAGGTCGTGCTGCGCATCGGCGGGGACAGCTCCACCGCCTTTTCAAGGCCGGTGTCCCTTTGCAACTATGACGACGTGCTGTATATCTGCAATTACGATTCCTATAAAATCCGCACCATCACTTTGAATAATTATTCGGTATCGGATTACAAGGTTTTTGAGGAACCGGTTTACAAATACATCCGCACCTGCGACAGGGAGGTTGTCGCGCTGAACTCCGGCGTCTATCTGTTGTAATCGTTTTATTCAACTTATTCAATATATACTAAATATATTTACAGAGCGTTCTAAATGTGCTATGATTCTATCCGAGGTGTTACTGTTGGAAGAAAAAAGAGGCTGTGCCCGTATCATGGATGAAGAAACAGTCAAAGAGACTGTTTTCAATATGTCAAAAGAGGTCTATAAAAACAACCCGTCGGCGGACGTCTGTGTTATCGGCATACGGCGCAGAGGCGCCTCGCTCGGCAAGCAAATAGCGGACAACCTGTCCGCTATGAATGAGGATAGAGCGCCGCTCGTCGGCGAACTGGACGTCACGCTGCACCGGGACGATTTCGCCGCCTTGCAGGACCTTCCGCTGTTTTTCTCAACGAGTATCCCCTTTGACATCAACGGCCGCCACGTCGTTCTCGTCGATGATGTGCTCTACACCGGACGGACCGCCCGCGCCGCGCTCGACGCGCTGTTTTTACTCGGACGCCCGTCAAAGATCGAGCTTGCCGTGCTCATTGACCGCGGCCACCGCGAACTGCCGATTGCCGCGCAGTACGTCGGCTTGTCGCTTAAAACCGAAAAGCCGGAATATGTACGGGTCAAAACCCACCGGTTCGACGGCGAATGCGCCGTTTACCTCTTTGACGAAAAGCGTATGGACGCATAAAAAACAGAGCAGTGCGAAAGCCCTGCTTTTTCTTTAGCGGTGCATTAATAAAGGAGTAGTATTATGACTGTATTCACGGCTGAAAACGAACATCTTTCCCTTGGCGTCAAAAAACAGGGCGCGGAGCTTTGCTCTCTCGTCTTAAAATCCACCGGACGCGAGTATCTTTGGCAGGGCGACCCCGAAATCTGGTACGGTCAGGCGCCGATCCTTTTCCCCTTTATCGGAAGGCTGCTAGACGACGCGTACCGTGTGGGCGGTCGGGAATACACCTGCCCGAAGCACGGTATAGCGCGTAAAAGAACGTTTTCGCTCAAAGAGCGCACCGCCTCCTCCCTGACGCTTGTGCAGACCGAGGACGAAGACACGCTGAAAATGTACCCGTACCGCTTTGAGCTGACCGTGACCTTCACGCTGGACAAAGACGTCCTGAAAGTCGCGCACACCGTTAAAAATACCAATGACGGCGTCATGTATTTTTCCATCGGCGCGCATCCCGGATTCAACTGTGCGATCGGCGACACGCTTATATTCGATACGTCACAGACGCTCTTCACCGAACAAATCGACGACAACGCGATGCTTATTGACGAAAAAATCCCGCTTCTGAACAATCAAAAAGAACTGACGATTACCGAAACCTTGTTTGACAATGACGCGCTGATCCTCTCCGGCTATACCGACAGTACGCTGACTTTAAAAGGCGGTGATTATGCGCTGCGCTTTCGCTTTTTCGACGCTCCCCTGCTCGGCGTCTGGGCAAAACCC
>CAYYFY010000153.1:0-5493 GCA_964471035.1 uncultured Eubacteriales bacterium | reverse complement strand
AACAACCATTGACAGCGGTCGACTAATTGGCGACGGCGCCAAGGAAATTGCGGTCATGATCGGCCTTCCCGGGCTCAATGAAACGCTCGGACTCGATAAACTCGCCGCTGTCGCCGGACTTGATTCGATGAGCTTTAGCAATACTTTCACCATCTCGGCCAAAGCGAGCGCTTTCACACTTGGGAACCTCTATTTTACCGCTGTACCGCTCTCCACGGTCGCCTCCGACATTGAAATGCCAAACTCAATCGGCGATTTGAAAGGCGATCTTGTGAAGCTTAAGAAGCTTGAGAGTATGGTTCAGACCATCGACCCGAACGAATTGCTTTCCACTCTTCTCTCCGACTCCTCAAAAATTACGGAACTGACAGGCGTCATCGACGACGCGCTGACACTGTATGACGAAAACAAAAAGCTGCTTGAAATGCTGCCGAAATATTTTACAAAGGAGAATATGGACGCGCTGCAGGAGCTTCTTACCACAATGAACAGCAGCGATGTACAGGATATGCTCGAATTGCTGAAAAGCCCTGTCCTTCAAAATTTTATTACTGTTTTACCTACGCTTACCGATCAACTCGACGCGGTGACGCCCATGATAGAAGGTCTTGAACAAGATATGCAAGAACCCGAAGTTGCCGCCGCGATTGAAAATCTGCCTGAAACGCTTGATAAACTTGATAAAATCCAAAAAACCGTCGATGACAATCAGGATCTGATAAACGCCTTAACGACTCTGACCTCAGGAGAAAACATGGAAAAACTTGACGATCTGATGAACACATTGTCCGACTCCGACCTCATCGGCAAGCTGGGACAATACGGCGCGCTTACCGACGACGCTGCGGGCATACTCGGCAGACTGCAGGCTATGATTGACTTTGGAAACAAATATAAAATTTTCACACAGGCTCCCGACAATATGCAGACAAGCGTTATGTTTATTTTCAATACTCCGAGCATCCGATAATCTTCACAAAAATAATACCGGCCGGAAACTGTTTTGGTTTCCGGCCGGTATTACTTGTTTTTAGAGCTTAATAGATTTAACGGCGGTATATGAACCGTTGGTAACGGTCGAACCGGTTTTATTGTACGCCCTGACTTTAAAGTAATAGGTTTTTCCCTTGGCAAGACCTGTATTGGTAAATGAGGTGGATGTAGTTGTTTTTACAAGCGTATAGGTGCCCGAGGCGGAGGTGGCTCTGTACACCTGATAGGCACTAGCGCCGCTGACGGCTTTCCAACTCACCTTAACGCTCGTGCTGCTCGCCTTTGCCGCCGCGAAGGAGGCAGGAGCCGACGGTACCGGCCTTCCCTTGACAGCGGCGGAGTAATTGCCGTAATAATTCGTCTTATTGACGGTTCTGTACGCCCTGACTTTATAATAATATGTCTTTCCCGTCGTCAGTTTCGTATGCGTATAGCCGGTTGAGGTCGTTCTGGCGAGCTCTTTGTATGTCCCCGACTGTGAAGTGCAGTAATATACGACATATTTTGTTGCGCCGCTGACAGCGTTCCAGCTTATTTTAACGCTGTTGTAGGAGGCGGAGGCAGCCTTTACAGCGCCCGGTACCGCGGGCAATGGCTTTACGGCAGCCGCGGAATAGCTGCTGTAATAGTTTTTGCCGCCGACCGTCTTATACGACCTGACCTTATAGTAGTAGGTCTTTCCCGTTGTCAGAGATTTGTGCGTAAACGTCAAGGTTTTAGAGTTGTTCGTAGCAAGCTTTGTATATTTGCCTGTCTGGGAAGTCGCGTAGTAGACCTGATAACCCGTCGCGCCGCTGACGGCACTCCAAGTTAACTTAATGCTGTTGTACGACACGGACGCTTTAAGATTCGCCGGCGCAGTGGGCATCGGCGCTGCCGATACGACGGAGGAATAGCCGCTGTAATACGTCTTACCGTTAAAAGTCTTATATGCCTTGACCTTATAATAATACTTTTTTCCGATTGTTAAGGATTTGTGCGTTAACGAGGCGGAGGTTGTTTTTCCGAGCTCAACATAGGTTCCCTTCGCGTTCAACCAGTAGACGATATAGCCGGTCGCGTCGGAAGCGGCTTTCCAACTGACCTTTACACTGTTATAAGATGCCGCGGCGGCTTTGACGGACGCCGGTGCCGAAGGCATCTGGAGCACAACGAACTTCTCGGCGAGATCAAAGCTGATCTCGTTGGGGGTCGTCGAAGCGTCCACGTATTGTTCAACTTTAACTTTAAAGCTTGTTTTTTCAACGTTTTTATCTTTAATCGTAAATACAAATCTGGCGAACGGCGTAGCCTCTTTTTTTGTCACACCATCGGTACACATGAACGCGTTTAAAACAATATTTTTGGTATTGATTTTATAACCGCCGGCATGTTCGCCGATGAAATACGGTATTTGCTCTCCCTCAACGAGACGCGTAGCCGCATAATTCGTATCCACTTCTCTGGGAAACGATACGACAGACGGATTAAACTGTACGCTGACAAGACATTGCGTCAATTTGGTAACCGGCGGAAGCGTAACGGTGACCACGACGGTATTGCCCGACTTTATTGCAGAAACAGTGGCTTTCGGAGTCGCGGCATAGGCGACGGGGACAAGATTTAAAATCATTGCCGCGGCGATAAGAAACGAAAATAGCTTTTTCATGTTGGTCCTCCTTTTTTTTACGGTAACAATTCATTAAAAGGCGGTTCACCCGCCGATATGTTTCTATTATATGAAGTATACGCCGCCCTGTCAAGTAACAAATTACGACAACAGCCCGTTTTGCAACTCAATGACCGGAAACCGCCGTGCTGACCGACCGTGCCGGAGCAGCGACTGTGTCTCCGTTTATCGCCGATTCGGACAATTCGTCATTGTCGGAGGTCACATAAAGCTTACCGCCTCTAAAGACGGAGGGAAGCGTGAGCGTTTTTTCGGAAGAAGATACGTTTATGGCAATCAACACCGTTTGCGCGCCGTTTTTGAACGCTAAAAGCTTTATGTCGGCGTCGTCGCAGGAAACGTCGACGCGGACGCTGCCCTTCTTTACGAATTTCGAGAAATTCCCGAAAGCGTAATAACGTTTTGTCATTTCAAAGGTGCCGTCTGACTCGTTGATATAGATCAGCCCGTCGCAATAATCGCATTCTGAGACGGCAATCCAGTGCTGCCAGGAGGTCACATTCAGAATGGAAATATCCTCAAACATGATTTTTGCCTGTTCAAGCGCCGAGTCCATTCCCTTGTCGCGACCGCCCTGCATATGCGTCCATTCGCTCATTTTTATCGGAACATCGGGATAATGTCTGTCCATCCATTTACGGTACCGTTTTAAGAAAGCGTGACGGTCGTTAAAAAATTTCCATTTGACTATCGGCAAAAAGTAGGAATGGATGTCAATGGAATCAAGATTTTTACGAATGACAGGATCGTTTAAAACGGCGCGGGTGTACGCCTTGTTAAACCAGCGTATATCGCCGTTTTCAGCGCCCGAAAGCTTCACGCCCTTTAAGGACTGCCGTTTTTCCAGCTCTTCGGCGAAAACACGTGTGACGCTCCTGACGCCCCACGGTTTGTAGTGGCAGCCCTCCTGCCCATGGCGCTCGGTCCATACCCACAGGGGTTCGTTGACGGGAGAAACGTACTTAATCGGAATTCCTTCGGCGACAAAGTGCTCGGCAACATCGAGAACGTAATGGGCAAAGGGGCGTTCGTTTTTCTTTTTGAGATTCGTACGCCACGGCTTATCAAGACAGGATTTGTGATTCTTTGTCAGCCGCTCGGGGGGCGAATTGACGAAAAAGACGATCTCGTCCGCGCCGTTTTTAACGACCTCGCGCAGCATATAGACGGCGTTTTTATCGCGGTTCCAGTCATACTTTCCCTCTCCGGTTTCAAAAACCTCCGCGCCGCGGTTGCCCTTTGAAAACGCGCATGAACCCGAATTTTTCGAGCCGCCGCCCAGATTGTAACGGTAACAGCGCATCCCTATGCCGCGCTCGTCGTGGCAGAGAAGCTCGGCAATCCTGTCGCGGACGGGTTTGCCGCTCGCGGGATCAATCTGCTCCCAGCCGCCGACGACCTGCGCCCACCACGCGCCGCTGCCGCCGAACGATTCCATGGTCTGATATGTTTTTGACGGATCAATTTTTACGGTTGCCATAAATTCTCCTTACGGTTCAAAAATAAGTTCAGGTTCTGTATTGACGGTATCTTTTTTTATGGGCATCCAGTCCTTCCCGAAGGTGACGCCGCTGCCGTCTGTTCTTTTAATGACGATTTTGTCCATCAATCCCGCGCGCGAAAAAAACGCGTAGTCGCCAATGTTTGTCACCGATGCCGGAATTGTGATTTCGGTAAATTTCTCGCAGTAGGAAAACGCGTCCGTACCGATGGTTTGAAGCTTTTTTGGCAACGTTACGTTTTCGAGGGAGCCGCACTTGATGAACGCCTTGTCGCCGATGGTTATCAGCGCGTCGTTAAACGTGACCTTTTTTAAGTTTTTACACTGATAAAACGCGTTGTTCGCAAGCGCTGTAACGGTGTCCGGTATAGTATATACCTCGGCGTTGGCAGAGGGATAGCTGAGAAGCACCGTCTTGTCCTTGTTGAACAGCACGCCGTTTATGTCGCAGAATTCAGGATTTTTCAAATCAATTTTTATCTCTCTGAGCGCCGGACAGTTGACGACTCCCCACTCCCCGATTGTCACAACGTTTTTACCGATTCGGATGCTTTCGAGATATTCGGCGTTGGCGAGAGCGAAATCCATGATTCCTACGACCGACTGACCTTCATAGGTGTCCGGCAGCGTAAACGAGGTGGTCTGCGAGCTGCCCTCGTATCGGTATAACGCATAACCGCCTTCTACAGGCTTGTACTCTATCTTTTCTTTATCGGTCTTTGTCAGCGCGCAGCCTGACACGGAACAAAGGAGAAAAAGCGCTATAACCGCTGTCAATGTGCGTTTCATTCAACCACCGCCTCTTCTGTAACAGCCTCCAGTGTCTGGAGCTCGGGATGAAGCGCCTCTTCGCGGCGCTCAAGTTCCTTGATGATCTCCCGGTGCTTGTCCTCTGTAAGATCGTAGAAGTGGAACGGGATCACCGATAAAATCCCGCCTATCGTGCTGATGAGAATGGTAAAGATAAAAATCTTGTTGCGGATGACCGGATCGTACAGAATTGTCCAGTCGGAGGTAAAACCATAGCTCGCGTAGACAAGCGGCACTAAAAGCGCGGTAAACATCGTGATCGGCGTGGTAATCATGCCGGTAATGCCGTGGAAGCTCTCTAACCGTTCGCCGGACAGATACTGCTGATAATCCCAGATGTCCGCGGTCATGCCGCGCTGCGCCAAATCTCCGAGCTGAACAAGCGTTCTCGAAATGTAGTGTATGACGATCATCAGTACAAAGCTGTTCATGTAGATTGCCCCGATCTCTAGGAAAGCCGCGATGACCGAGGAATAATAGCTGACGAGCAGTATTTTTTTCTTACCGAATTTCTTAAAAA
>CAYYFY010000152.1:0-5509 GCA_964471035.1 uncultured Eubacteriales bacterium | reverse complement strand
GCCGGAGGAAGCCGTGCCGGAGGAAGCCGTGCCGGAGGAAGCCGTGCCGGAGGAAACCGTGCAAGAGGAAGCCGTGCCGGAGGAAGCCATACCGGAGGAAGCCGTGCCGGAGGAAACCGTGCCGGAGGAAGTTATACCGGAGGAGCCCGCATCAGTAAACGGCGAAGGGGACTACGGCGGGAGCGCTGCCCCTGCGTTTTATACCGCCGAGCCAACGCTTGAGTTCATAGAAACACCGGCCGAGGACGTCATTGCATCCTACGAGGTATACACGCCGTCTCCGGTTCAGGAGACAGCGTCGGCGCAGCCGCCGTACACACCGCCAGAAGTTCCCTCTTATGTGGCGGAGCCTGTGCTTGACACACCCATTCCGTTTGAAACGGACGAGAGCCACTCAGAGCTGGAATTTGTCAAAGAGGGTGAAATGCTCGACGGGGTATTGGACGTCAGCAGTTTCATGGAAAACTACGGGGAGAAGCCGGTTCAAAGAAAACGCGGCTTTTCGCTGGATTTGTCAAAGGTTTATGCAGAGGAGCCCACTGACGCGGCTCATGCCGCTCCCGACGATGCCGGAGCCGGTCTGTTCGGCGCCGCGGAGGACAGGGATACGCCCGTATTTGACAGCCGCGAAAGCGCGAACCCCGCAACGCCGTCTGAAAGCGATTCCGCCGAGCAGGATGACGATGAGGACGATGAAAGACCCTCTCGGTTTTTCGTCAGCAGACGCGAAGATTTGAAAAAGCGTTTTTCGGTTATTCGTATGTCTGAAAATGACGATGAGGACGATGATGACGGAGACGACGACGACGATGATGATGATGATGACGATGACGATGACGACAACCCGCCCACGCTCCGGAGTTTTTTCAAAAGAAAAAAATAAGCTGTAACGAAAGGGACGGCGCCATACTTAACAAACAGTATGTTTGCTTCAGTACGGTACCGCGCATAGTTTCATGATATCCATTGCCGCAATTTTCGGATTTCTCGGCGTGATGGTGCTGCTCGACCAGTTGATCAAATACGCCGTCACGCTGTATCTTCAGCCCGTGCTGGTCTTTGAGCTGATCCCCGGCGTCTTTCGGCTGCGTTATGTCGAGAACACCGGAGCGATTTTCGGGTCGTTTTCCAGCTCGACACTAATACTGACCGTTTTCTCGGCGCTTTTAGTCGGGGCGACGCTCTATCTGCTCATAACAAAACGCGTTACGTCGAAATATGTTTTTTTCTGCCTTTTGATGATGGCGTCGGGCGGCGTGGGCAATTTGGTTGACAGGATACGGCTCGGCTATGTCGTGGACTTTTTGGAGCCGACGTTCATTAACTTTGCCGTATTCAATTTTGCCGACTGTCTGATCACAGTCGGCGCGGTTATGCTGATTGTATATCTGATACGCGACACGGTTATGGAGATGAAAAAGAACAAAACCGTTTTACCGGCCAAAAACGATGAGTGAGCTTTTACTTTTAACGGTTCCTCCGGAGCTTAACGGCGAACGGGCAGACAAGGTCGTCGCGGCTTTAATCCCTGAATTATCGCGTTCGGCGGCGCAGCAGCTCATAACCGACGGGCAGGTGACGGCAGACGGCAAGGCGCTTTTTAAGAGCCGCGCAGTCAAGGCGGGGGAGATGTTTTCGGTTATGTTGCCCGACCCTAAACCGTCGGCGCTTTCTGCCGAGGACATCCCGCTCGACATCCGCTATGAGGATACCGATCTGCTCGTCGTCAACAAACCCAAGGGCATGGTCGTCCATCCGGCGGCGGGGCATTATACCGGCACTTTAGCCGGTGCGCTGATGCACCACTGCGGGGAAAGTCTGTCGGGTATCGGCGGGGTTATTCGCCCGGGCATCGTCCATAGAATCGACAAGGACACCAGCGGGCTTTTAATAGTGGCGAAGAACGATTTCGCGCACAGAGCGCTTTGTGCCCAGATCAAGGAGCATTCGTTCAAAAGGGAATACCGCGCGGTCGTCTGTGGCGGCGTCCGCGACGACAGCGGCACGGTTGACTGTCCGATAGGCCGCAGCGAAAAGGACAGAAAGAAGCAGGCTGTCGGCGTCAAAAATGCCCGCGAAGCCGTCACGCATTTCGAGGTGCTTGAACGTTTTAAGAGTTTTACCTATGTCCGTCTGACCCTCGGGACGGGGCGTACCCACCAGATCCGCGTACATATGGCGTATCGGGGCAACCCCGTCGCCGGAGACACCGTTTACGGCGGGGTGAAGCATGCTTACGGCTTACAGGGGCAGTGCCTTCATGCCGGACTCATCGGCTTTTGCCACCCCAAAGACGGGCGGTATATCGAGATCGCCTGTGAGCTTCCCGCATACTTCGAGGAGTTTCTTATTAAAATTCGGAAAGGATAACAGCCGCATGAATACAAGCGGTTTTCAGGATTGGCTCGTCGTTTCCGATATCGACGGGACGTTCAATACGCTCTACAGGACGACACCCGAGAGGAATCTTTCAGCCGTCAGGGAATTCATAAAAAAGGGCGGACATTTTACGCTCGCCTCCGGTAGAAATTTAGAATCGGCGTTGAGCATATACGACCGTATCGGACAGCCGAAAACACCCCTCATCTTTCTCAACGGCGCGGGAATCTACGACACCGCCGAAAAGAAGCTGCTGTCCTTTACGCCGCTTAATGAAGTCGGTATAGCCTGCGTGTTCCAGACAGCGCAAAAATTTCCTTTAGCTGAGTGCGCCGTGTTCACCGACGAGCTCGTCTATCCCGTTAAGCCGCGCCTGTTCGGGTACCTCTATAAATTTCCATACCGCTTGAAGCACCAAATGTGCGGTTCTCTTTTCGAGGTGCCGCGCGGGATGTGGGGCAAGGCGACCTTTTTCGGCGAACCGGCGCTGACTGAGCAGATCGCGGCGCATATCCGCGAAGTGTTTCCGACCGTGAGAGCGGTTAAAACGTCCGCGTACACCGTCGAGCTGATGAACGCCTCGGTCAGTAAGGGCATGGCGCTGCGTACTTTAGCGGATATTCTCGGCATTTCCAAAGAGCATACCGCTGCCGTCGGCGATTACGACAATGACCTCGATATGCTCGCCGCCGCCGCGTTTCCCGCCTGCAGCGGTCAGGCGCCCGAGCGCGTCAAGGCTGCTTGCGTCTACTGCGCCTGCCACGCCAACAAGGGCGCCGTCGCCGATGTTTTAGAGTATTTAACGAAGTATTATATACAATAGCAACGCAGTTCCTTTAAATCTAACGTCTAATATCTAAAATCTAACATCTAAAAAACCGGAGGTTTCATCATGGATGACAAAACAAAGCAAGCTCTGAAACAAACTGCCGTCAAAGTCCGCATGGGCATCATCGAGGGCACATTTAACGCCAAGTCCGGACATCCGGGCGGTTCTCTGTCGGCGGCGGATATTTTAACATATCTCTATTTCGTTGAGATGAATATTGACCCCGCAAACCCTCAGGCCGAGGAGCGCGACCGCTTCGTGCTGTCGAAGGGACACGCCGCGCCGGGGCTGTACGCGGTCATGGCGCAGCGCGGTTATTTTCCTGTCGAGGAGCTTAAAACCTTGAGAAAGGCCGACGCGCGCCTGCAAGGGCATCCGAGCATGAAGGCGCTGCCCGGCATCGACATGAGCACCGGCTCGCTCGGGCAGGGCATTTCCGCGGCTGCCGGCATAGCGCTGGGCTTAAAGCTCAAGGGGTCATGTGCGCGCGTGTATACGATGCTGGGCGACGGCGAGATTGAGGAGGGGCAGGTCTGGGAGGCGGCGATGTACGCGGCCGCCAAGAAGCTCTGTAACCTTGTCGCGGTCGTTGACAACAACAATTTACAAATTGACGGCACGGTCGAGGAGGTCAACTCCCCGTATCCGATTCCCGAGAAATTCGCCGCGTTCGGCTGGAACGTCATCGAGATCTGCGGACACTGTTTTTCTGAAATAGAAAAGGCGTACACGGCGGCAAGAGCCTGTACAGACAAGCCGACCGTCATTGTCGCTAAGACCGTCAAGGGCAAGGGCGTTTCGTATATGGAAAACCAGGTCAGCTGGCACGGGGCGGCGCCAGACGCCGCGCAGTATCAGACGGCGATGGATGAGCTGGAAGCACAACTCACAGAGCTTCAGTAAAGGGGAGAAAACGTAATGGCTGATATCATCAAAACAGCGACCCGCGACGCTTACGGCAAGACGCTGGTCGAGCTTGGGGAAAAAGACCCGTCCGTCGTCGTCGTCGACGCCGACCTTGCCGCGGCGACAAAGACAGGAATGTTCAAAAAGGCGTTTCCCGATCGTTTCTTCGATACGGGCATCGCCGAGTGCAATATGATGGGCGTCGCCGCCGGACTTGCCGCGACGGGCTTTACTGTCTTTGCGAGCACCTTCGCGATGTTCGCCGCGGGCAGAGCCTTTGAGCAAGTCAGGAATTCCATAGCCTATCCGCATCTGAACGTCAAGATAGGCGCCACCCACGCGGGCATCTCTGTCGGCGAGGACGGCGCGAGTCACCAGTGCTGCGAGGACATTGCCCTCATGCGCACGATTCCGGGTATGGTTATCATCAATCCAGCGGACGATATTGAGGCGCGCGCCGCCGTGATAGCCGCCGCCAAATATCAGGGGCCGGTCTATATGCGGTTCGGACGGCTTGCCGTGCCGCGCGTGTTCGACGAGAGCTACGTGTTTGAGATCGGCAAGGCAACGGTGCTCAGAGCGGGAACAGATGTGACGGTCGTCGCCACCGGCCTCATGGTCGGCGAGGCTATTGCCGCCGCCGAAATACTCGAAAAGGACGGCATCTCCGTTGAGCTTATCAATATGGCGACCATCAAGCCCTTTGACGCCGACACCATTCTCGCTTCCGCTAAAAAGACGGGCGCGGTCGTCACCGCCGAGGAGCACAGCGTCATCGGGGGACTAGGGTCGGCTGTCTGCGAGGCGCTGTCAATGAGCTTCCCCGTGCCGGTGCTCCGCGTGGGCGTCGAGGACACCTTCGGACGCTCGGGTCCGGCTGTCGAGCTGCTGCACCTGTACGGTTTGGACGCTGAAAACATCGTTAAAAAGGCGAAACTTGCCGTCTCTAAAAAATAGTGTACAAAAAACTTTAGAAATGCGGATATTTTTATTGAAAATAGAAAATGTCTGTGTTATACTGTAAGAGTATAGGAGTATACCTCCGAAAAAATACTGTGATTGGGAGTTGTATCTATGGCCATCTGCCCGAAATGCGGTTACAGGCTCAGATTGATCGATTATAAGCCCGAATGCCCCAAGTGCGGCGTCAACCTCATGTATTACAACATGGAGGAGCGCTTAGCCGCCGACGCCGACAAGGCCGAGGCAGAGCACGTGCGTATGCAGCCCCGCGTCGACAGGCTCAAGGCTGCCACCATCGGTTCAAAGTATTCCATTGCCCGTCTCGTATTGATTTTCGTCCCGCTCGGCATGCTGTTTCTGCCGCTGATTCAGGTATCCGCGAGTATTCCGTTTTCACCGATCGGAAATACGAGCGTTTCCCTTTTGAATCTT
>CAYYFY010000151.1:0-5535 GCA_964471035.1 uncultured Eubacteriales bacterium | reverse complement strand
ATCTGCGCCGCCGAGATTCTGCTGACAGCCGTCACAAGCGCCGCGGGTCTGTTGTTCCCGTTCGGACTTTTGTACCTGCAGCACAAGGGCTATCTGTAAGAGAGGAGCGCATATGGAAATCCTTATATATATCAATCTCGCGTTTCTGATGGTGTTCTGCGTGGGGGCGGTCATGTCGCGCAGCCTGCTTCGCTCAGCCATTTCACTGGCATTTGCCAGCGCCGTCCTCGGCGTCATCATGTACCAATTGGGGGCGGTATGGGCGGCGGTCATCGAGGTGTCCGCCTGCTCGGGGCTCGTGACCATTATCTTTATCAGTGCCATCAGCCTGTCGAATATGAAGCGCGACGAGGTGCATAAGGTCTACGACGACCATAAGCGTATGCGGTTTTTGCCGCTGGCGCTGATTGTATTAGGCATCGGACTTATCGTGCTTGCGTTGGTCAATGATTTTACCATCAAAAGTCAGGTCGTCAAAGCAGCCGAGGACTTCCGCGAGGTCTTCTGGAACACGCGGCAAGCCGACATCTTCGGGCAGGTCGTCACCATTCTTATCGGCGGTATCGCTATCTTCGTACTCTTTCGGGACGACGAAAAGCCGCTCGACAAACAACATCATTAAGGAGGAATGTGAACATGGAATACTTCAATATGGAAACAGTTATGCTGTTTGTGGGCGTGCTGATGATCGCGGCGGGCTGCTGGTGCATGATCCGCACCTATCATCTGCTGAAAATCATCATTGGCATCGAAATTGCCATCAAAGCCGCCACGATGTTCATCATCCTCGCCGGCTATATGAACGGCCATGGGGGACTGGCGCAGGCGTATGTGGTGACGGTCATCGTCATCGAGGTCGTCGCGGCAGTCATCTTCGCGGGCGTGACGGTCGGACTGTATAAAAAATACGGGAATATGGACATCCGCAACCTGACCCAGCTGAAAGGATAACGTAATGGATAAAGTATTATATTCGCCGCCCGTAGTTTTTTTCCTTTTGTTTTTTTCGCTGATCTTATTTTCAAAAACACTGAAAAGGTTCGGCGTCAAGGGCACGACCGGCGAGCACGCCCTTGAGGCGTACGCCTGCGGTCAGCGCAGCGTGGAAAACTACGTCAATCCCGACTACAGCCAGTATTTTTCGTACGCCTTCATCTTTACGGTTATACACGTCCTGATTCTGGTCGTGGCGACGTCTCCGAAAAATATACAGGTGATGCCCGCAATTTACGTCATTTCAGGAATACTCGCGATTCTGATCGCGCTGAAGAGGTAGTAGTATGGATGTTATAAAAAAAGCGATTCTACGGGGGACACAGAAGTCCCCGTGGGTTATCCATTTCAACGCCGGCGCCTGCAACGGCTGCGACATCGAGGTCATCGACGCCTTGACCCCGCGCTTCGACCTTGAGCGTGTGGGCATTTTGAAGCAGGGGAGCCCGCGCCACGCCGACGTCCTTATCTGCACGGGCGCCGTGACACTCCAGACGCGAGACCGCCTGATTCAGATTTACGAGCAGATGCCCGACCCGAAATTTGTCATTGCCATAGGCACCTGCGCGTGTACAGGTGGTATCTTCAAGGACTGTTACTGCGTGACCGGCGGCATCGACACGGTCATTCCCGTAGACGTCTATCTGCCGGGCTGCGCGGTGCGGCCGGAGACTATACTCGGCGCGGTCGATAAGCTGCTGTCGAGCCTTGACGAAAAAGAGGACAAGGGGGAAAAGAACGATGAGCCGTGAACAGGAGATCATCGCGATACTGGAGAAAAAGTTTCCGTTTCTCGTCGGTAAGCTGTCCGCACAGCGGGAAAAACGCATTATCAGCGAATCCTTGACGGTCAAGGAGTTTGTTAAAATTTTAAAGTTTGTCCATGATGAGCTGGGTTTTTATCGCGCCAGCCACGTCGTCGGCACCGACGACGGCGACACCTTCGGGCTGCTCTATATCTTGGCGGATGAGGACAGTATGCTTCTTATTTTACGCGAGAGCGTCCCGCGCGATAATCCGCGGGCAGACAGTATTTCAGCCATGTACCCCTCGGTCGTGCTGCATGAACGCGAGCTTATCGACCTGTTCGGCATTCAGATTTCCGGTATGCCGGATGGACCCAACTATCCGCTGCCCGACGGCTGGCCTGAAGGCAGCTACCCGCTGCGCAAGGACTGGAATCCGGCGCTGCTCAATAAAGATACCTTAGTCTATGAAAAGCCCGCGAACGAGGAGGTTGAAGGTTGAAAGATAAATCTTTTAACCCGAAGTTTTGTCCGTTCGTATCATAGGCGAAGATGCGAATAGGCTTCGCCGACCGGACAAAACTTCCGCCTCGCAGAGAAAGGATGGTCATAAAAGTGAGTGACAACCAGATAACCATACCCATAGGTCCGCAGCACCCGTCGCTCGAGGAGCCGGGCAGCTTTGACATCACGCTGGAGGGCGAGAGGGTCATCAACGCCGTCATCGGCGTCGGCTATAATCACCGCGGTCTTGAAAAGACGTGTGAGAGCCGGAACTACACCCAGGCGCTGTATATTATCGAGCGCGTCTGCGGCATCTGCTCGCACGCCCACAGCACCGCGTTCTGTATGGGCGTCGAGGCGCTCAGCGGCGTGACGGTTCCCATGCGCGCCGAGTATATCCGCGTCATCGTCGCCGAGCTTGAGCGGCTGCACAGCCATTTGCTCTGGCTGGGCATCGCCTGTCATGAGATTGGTTTCGACACGATGTTCATGTATGCGTGGCGCGACCGCGAAAAGGTGCTCGACCTATTGGCGGCGCTGGGCGGCAACCGCGTCAATTACGGTATGAATATACTGGGCGGCGTGCGGCGCGACATCACGCAGGACGACAGAGCGGACATTTTGAAAACCGTAGACCTTTTAGAGGAAGAACTCAAGATGTATGTCGATATCGCGTTGACGGAATCGACGCTGATTGCCCGCTTAAAGGGAACCGGACGCCTGTCCGCGGCGGAGGCGAGGGAATACGGCGCGGTCGGTCCTGTCGCCAGAGCGGCGGGTATCAACAACGACGTGCGCGTCGTCGAGCCGTACGGCGCGTATAAGGAGATTCCCGTAAAGCTCGTCACTGTCAATGACGCCGACGTCTACGGCAGGACAGCCGTCCGCATTTTTGAGATGGTGGAGAGCCTGAACACCATTAGGCTCTGCCTCGACAATATGCCCGACACGCCCCTTACCGTTAAGGTTCCGCGCCGTATTCCGGCCGGCGAGGTCATCATCCGCGTCGAGGCGCCAAGAGGAGAGGACGTCCATTATCTGCGTTCCAACGGGACGGATATGCCGGACAGAGTCAGGGTGCGCGCGCCCACCGAGACCAACTGGCACGGCATGAAGCATATGCTGGAGGGCGGGTATCTCGCCGACGTGCCTATAACGATTGCCGCCATTGACCCGTGCTATTCATGCACCGACCGCGCCATCACGCTGCGTTCAACAAAGGGCGAACGCGTTACCGACTGGGACGCGCTGCGGCAGTACGGCATCGACTGGCACAAAGCGCGCGGCATGGACATTGAGGCACTGAGGTTTTAGGATATGAAAATACTGGAAATGCTTTTTAGAACCTTTGTTTTTCCCGGATTTCTGTTTATGTCGGTCTACAGCTTCGTCCTCGAGTTTCTCGACCGCAAGATGTACGCGCGTATGCAGAGCCGCGTCGGCCCGCCGTGGTTTCAGCCGCTCGCCGACTTCATCAAGCTCGTCGGCAAGGACACGCTGATCCCCAAGGATGCCAATCCCCGAATGTTTACCATGATGCCGCTTATTGCGCTGGCGTCCGTGGCGGCGGGGTTCGTCTATGTGCCGCTGTTTTCTAAGCAGGCGTCGTTTTCCTTTGAGGGCGACCTTATCATCATCCTCTATTTTTTAACCATACCGCCTCTGGCGCTCTTTTTGGCGGGCTGGTACTCGCGCGACGCCTACGCCACCATCGGGGCGACACGCATTCTGACACAGCTTTTTGCCTACGAGGTACCCCTGTTTGTGTCCCTGCTTGCTCCGGCGCTCCTGTGCGGCACCTGGTCGCTTTCGGGGATTACCGCCTTTTACGCGGCGCACCCGCTCTACGCGCTGATCAATATTCCCGCGGCGGCGGTCGCCCTCATCTCGTTTCAGTGCAAGCTCGAACGCGCCCCGTTTGACTCGCCGGAAGCCGAAACCGAAATAGTATCCGGCGCGCTCGTCGAGTACGGCGGACGGCTATTAGCGCTCATACGCATGATGCAGGATTGCGAGCTCGTCTTTGTCGTCTCGCTGTTCGCCGCGATATTTATGCCGTTCTTAACGGGTATTCTGTGGCTGGACATACTGCTTTACTTCGTCAAAACGCTGTTCGCGCTGATTATCTTAACGCTCATGCGCGTTTCGATGGCGCGGCTGCGCATCAACAACGTCATCACCTTCTGCTGGAAGTACTTAGCGCCTGTCGCGATAGCGCAGGTCATCGTCAACCTATTGATTCGAGGTATCTTATGAGCGAAAAAAAAGCGACGCCCGGCAGAATCGCTCTGCAGGCGCTGAAAAACCTGTTCAAAAAACCGGCTACCGTTTCCTATGCTGGAAAGGGCGAGCCGGAGGTGGAAAAAAATTACCGCGGACGGATCGTGTACGACCGCACCGATTGCATCAACTGCTCGCTCTGTATGCGCGACTGCCCGACGGGCGCGATTAAGGTCATCAATGAGGGCACGAAAGAGGATAAACAAATGCGGGCGTTTCTCGACGTCGGCCTGTGTATCTTCTGCGGTCAGTGCGTGGACTCCTGCCCGAAGAACTGCCTGAGCAATTCCCCGAACGTTGATCTGGCAAGCACCGACAAGGACGACCTGCAGATCGAGCTATGACGGAAAAAATCATCACCGAAAAGCTCGCCGCCTCGCAGCGGCCTGCCGTGCTTGGCGTAGGCTCGGTCTTAAAAGGCGACGACGCCGCCGGTATGCTCCTCGCCGAAAAGCTCAAGGGGCGCGCTCCGACCGCCATGCTCGTCATGGCAGGCTCGACCGCGCCCGAAAACTTCACGGGCGTCATCAAGGAATATTCGCCGGATACGCTGTTTATCGTCGACGCCGCCAAAATGGGGCAAAAAGCCGGACAAATACAGCTGATTGACACGACGGACATCGCCGGTGCCACCTTTTCCACCCATATGCTGCCCCTGCCGCTGATGTTGGATTATTTAAAAGCGGAAACGGGCTGCGCGGTCGTCTGCATCGGCATTGAGCCGAAGACCACAGAGTTCGGGGTGGAGGTGTGCGCGGAGGTCAACGAGGCTGTGGAGAGGCTTTATGATTTGTTCACGAAGACTAATGAATAATGAATAATTTAGGGAGGGCTTCGCCCTCACCCATTATATTTGGGGTGAAAACGCGACAGCATTTTCAAAGAGAACCGCTTGCGGTTCTTTGCGGGGCTGTCCCCGCCCAACATTATTCATTAGCGTAGCGATCTTCATTATTCATTATTCATTATTATGACCATGCCTTTCCGCTGCGCTACAAGGCACAAAAGTTCA
>CAYYFY010000150.1:0-5545 GCA_964471035.1 uncultured Eubacteriales bacterium | reverse complement strand
CTGTATGCCTTATCACAAGCTCCTCGATATTTTGGAGGAGGACAGGCTTGGAGGCAAGAAATTCGGTTCGACACGGCGCGGCATTGCGCCGGTCTACGCCGACAAATATATGAAAAAAGCCATCCGCATGGGCGATATTTTCGATCCGGCTGCATTAAAAGAGCACCTCGCCGACGTCGTCGAGTGGAAGAACCTGACCGTCGAAAAGGGCTACGGCCACGAGGCGCTCAATGCCGACGAACTGTATAAATGGCTCGAGACCTACGCGTTCCCGTTTTCGGACTATATCTGTGACACCACCGCCGTTCTGACCGATGCCGTCAAAGCAGGTAAGAATATCATGTTCGAAGCGCAGCTCGGCGCGCTGCGCGACATCGATTTCGGCATCTACCCCTACACCTCCTCGTCCTCGACCATCGCCGCCTACGCTCCCATAGGCGCGGGCATCCCCGCCATAAGGCTCCATGAGGTCATCGGCATCGTCAAAGCGTATTCGAGTTGCGTCGGCGAGGGACCGTTCACCTGCGAGCTGTTTGGCGGCGAGGGTGACGCTTTACGCGAGGCGGGCGCCGAATACGGCGCGGCGACGGGGCGTCCCAGGCGCGTCGGCGGCTTCGACGTACCGGCTTCAAAATACGGCGTGCTCATGCAGGGGGCGACGCGTTTGGCTCTTACAAAGCTCGATGTCCTCTCGTATATGGACAAAATTCCTGTCTGTGTCGCCTACGAGCTCGACGGCGTCAAAACGACACAGTTCCCGCTCGGCGCGTCCCTTTTACGCGCTATGCCCGTCTACGAATACTTCGAGGGCTTCGGCGGCGGCATTTCCGGCTGCCGGAGCTTTAACGCCCTCCCGAAAGCCGCGCAGGATTATGTATCCTTCATTGAAGATGCACTTCTTTGCCCTATCACCTATGTGTCGGTCGGCGCGGGCAGAGATGAATATTTCATTAAATAGTCGGGAGAATTATGTCTGAAATCAGAGAGGAATGCGGCGTATTCGGCATCTTGCCCGACAAGACAGGCGCTGCCGCCGAAACCGTCTATTACGGTCTGTTCGCCCTCCAGCACAGAGGACAGGAGGGCTGCGGCATCGCCGTCAGCCGTGACGGCGGCATTCTTTGCCGTAAGGGCTTAGGGCTAGTCTCAGAGAATTTCAACGATGACTCCCTCCTTTCGCTGGCAAACGCCAACGCCGCCATCGGTCATGTCCGCTACGGCACGACCGGCGGCAACAATCCGGAAAACTGCCAGCCGATCGTCGTGAGCCGCATGAAGGACAGCCTCGCCGTCGTTCACAACGGCAACCTCGTCAACGCCTTTGAGCTCCGCGCGGAGCTTGAGAGCACGGGCGCGGTCTTTCGCAGCACGAGCGATACGGAAATCATCTCCTACATCATCAACCGCGAGGCGCTGACCGCTAAAACACTCGAGGACGCGTTACTCAAAACCATGGACGTCCTACTGGGCGCGTTTTCGCTGATCGTGCTTGCCGATAAAAAACTCTGCGCTTTGCGCGACAAAAACGGCTTTCGGCCGCTCTGCTACGGCGTTTTGCCGGACGGCGGGTATGTTATCGCCTCCGAAAGCTGCGCGCTCGCGGCGGTGGGCGCGGCGTTCGTCCGCGACATCCTGCCCGGCGAGCTGCTCGTGTTTGAGGACGGTAAAGCGCGTTCAATCACGGACAATACAAACAAGGTTCCTCCGTCGCTGTGCGTATTCGAATACATTTACTTCGCCCGTCCCGACTCCGTCATCGACGGCTGCGGCGTCCACAAGGCGCGGCTCGACATCGGGCGTCGGCTCTCTAAATCCGCTCCCGTCGCCGCGGACGTCGTCATTGGCGTTCCCGACTCGGGGCTTGACGCGGCCATCGGCTACGCCGAACAGTCGGGCATCCCCTACGGCATCGGGTTTATTAAAAACCGCTACATCGGGCGCACCTTCATAGCCCCGGGGCAGACCGCGCGGCAGGATAAAATCAAGATCAAGCTCAATCCCCTGCGCGAAACCGTCAACGGCAAGCGCGTCATACTCGTCGACGACTCGATCGTACGCGGCAACACGACCGGCATGATCATCAAGCTCCTGCGGGAGGCGGGCGCGTCCGAAATCCATGTGCGTATTTCATCGCCGCCGTTCATCTCCCCGTGCTACTACGGCACCGACGTCGATTCAAAGGAAAACCTCGTCGCCTGTCACCACTGTGTATCCGAAATTGCCGCACTCATAGGCGCTGACAGCCTTGCCTACCTCGAGATGAGGGACCTGTACGCCATCGCCGGTTTTGAGGGGCAAATGAAATTCTGCGCCGCCTGCTTTACCGGCAGCTATCCGACAAACACGCCGGAGAACGCCTCGAAAACGCGCTTTGAACAAACGAATTAATATAAACGCGGCGTCCATTCGGCGAAAGGAGACAATATATGAAAAGGTATTTATTCTTAGAAAACGGGCTGAAATTCACCGGTGACGGTTTTGGCGCCGACAAAGAGGTCGTCGCGGAAATAGTGTTCACGACGGGGCTGACCGGTTATCTCGAAACGCTGACCGATCCGAGCTTCACGGGACAGACGGTCGTTTTCACGTTCCCGCTGACAGGCAACTACGGCGTGATTCCCGACGATTTCGAAAGCAAGACCGTCGGCCTTGCCGCCTATATTGCGAGGGAGTACTGTGATACTCCCTCGAACTTCCGCTCCCAGAGGAGTCTGGACGACTTTTTAAAAGAGATCGGCATCACGGGGCTTTGCCATATCGACACGCGCCGCCTCACGCGCGTCCTGCGCGAGAACGGCATCATGAACGGCATCGTCACGGATAACGAAAATTTTTCGGATTTTGAATTGCTTAAAAATTTCCATATAAAAAATTCTGTCGAGCGCGTCAGCGTTACCGAGCCGGAATTTTTAGGCAGCGGCGGCGGACAGTACAAGATAAACATGCTCGACTTCGGCGCCAAAGGCAACATCGCCGAATCGCTGATGAAGCGGGGCTGCGACGTGACGCTCTATCCCTACAATACGAGCGCCGAGGACATCTTGGCGACAAAGCCCGACGGCATCTTTCTGACAAACGGCCCGGGCGACCCCAAGGACAATGTCGGCGTCATCGAAACGCTCAAAACGCTCATGGCGTCAAATGTCCCGATGATGGGTATCTGTTTGGGGCACCAGCTCATGGCGCTCGCGCAAGGCTTTGACACCTTAAAGCTCAAATACGGCCACCGCGGCGCCAACCAGCCGGTCAAATGCGAAAACGGCCGCGTGTACATCACTTCGCAGAACCACGGCTACGCCGTCGATACGGACACTATCGACCCTAAAATCGCCGTCCCCTTCTTTACTAACGCCAACGACGGCACCAACGAGGGGCTGTTCTATAAAAACTTTCCGGCATACTCTGTGCAGTTCCATCCGGAAGCTTGCGGCGGTCCGCACGACACCGATTTTCTGTTTGATATGTTCATAACCATGATGAAAGAGGCTAAAGATGCTTAAGTTCACGAAAATGCACGGCTGCGGCAACGACTATGTCTATTTCAACTGCTTTACGCAGACCGTAAGCGACCCTGAGGCGTTGTCTATAAGGCTTTCCGACCGTCATAAGGGCGTCGGCGGCGACGGGATCATCTTGGTGCTTCCGTCCGAGACGGCTGACGCACGCATGCGTATCTTCAACGCCGACGGCAGCGAGGCCAAAATGTGCGGCAACGGCATCCGCTGCGTGGGAAAATATATCTACGACAACGACATCGCCAAAAAGGACACCGTCACCATCGACACCAACAGCGGCATAAAGACGCTGGAGCTGGATATTCAGGACGATGTCTGCGTCGGCGCGGCGGTCGATATGGGCAAAGCGATCCTAAGCCCTGAGCAGATACCGGTCAATCTGACCGGCGAAAGCGTGATTGCCCGTCCGGTACAGTTCGGCGGCAGAGACTATACCATCACCTGCGTGAGTATGGGCAATCCCCATTGCGTCATTTTTCGGGACGGTATCGACACGATGGACATTAAGAGCGAAGGCTCCGCCATCGAAAACGACCCGCTCTTTCCTGACCGCGTCAACACGGAATTTATCGAGGTCGTCGGCAAAAACGAGCTGAAAATGCGCGTCTGGGAGCGTGGCAGCGGCGAGACGCTCGCCTGCGGCACGGGGGCGTCGGCGGCGGCTGTCGCCGCGGTCTTAAACGGTTATTGCGAGAAGGGCGCGCCCGTCACGGTACACCTTATCGGGGGCGACCTTGTCATCACCTATACCGACGACGCGGTCATCATGTACGGACCGGCGGCGGCGGTATTCGACGGAGAGCTGCGTTATGATCAATAAACATTTCAACAATGTATCCGAAAGCTATTTATTCTCGACCATCGCCCAAAGGGTAAACGCCTACAAAGAAAAAAATCCCGACGCGCCGGTCATACGCTTAGGTATCGGCGACGTCACATTACCGCTTTGCGCCGCGGTCACCGGCGCGCTGCTCAAAGGGGCCGCGGAAATGGGCACGCCCGAGGGCTTTCACGGCTACGGACCGGAACAGGGCTACGCCTTTTTACGCGAGGCAGCCGCCGAATACTACAAGACCTTCGGCGTCGTTCTCGACCCTGACGAGGTGTTCATCTCCGACGGCGCCAAAAGCGATCTCGGAAACATCACCGACCTGTTCTCGACCGACTGCGCCGCGTTGATCCCCGATCCGGTCTATCCCGTCTACGCCGATACCAATACGATGAACGGCAGAAAAATTATTTTTCTGGCTGCCACGCCGCAAAACGGCTTCCTGCCGCTGCCGGACGAAACCCTGGGAAGCGGGATCGTCTACCTCTGCTCCCCGAATAATCCGACCGGCGCGGCGTACAGCAGAGAGCAACTGAAGCTTTGGGTGGACTGGGCGAATAAAACAGGCTCCGTTTTGCTGTTCGACAGCGCCTATGAGAGCTTTGTCGCCGATAACGCTTTGCCGCGCAGCATTTTTGAGATCGACGGAGCGCGTACCTGCGCCATCGAGTTCTGCTCGCTGTCAAAGACCGCGGGCTTCACCGGTCTTCGCTGCGGCTACACAGTCATCCCACGCGCGCTTGAGCGCGAGGGCAGCTCCCTCCATAAGATGTGGTTCCGGCGTCAGAGCACGAAGTTCAACGGCGTCCCCTATCCCGTGCAAAGAGCCGCCGCCGCTGTCTTTTCCAAAGAGGGACAGCGCGAAATCCGTGCCAACATAGACTATTACAGGGAAAACGCAAAAATTATCACCGACACGCTCGACAAGCTCGGCATCTACTACACGGGCGGCAATAATTCTCCGTATGTCTGGCTCGCCTGTCCCGATAATCTCGGCTCATGGGAGTTTTTCGACCTGCTGCTTGAAAAAGCAAACGTCGTCGGCACGCCCGGCGAGGGCTTCGGCGAAAACGGCAAGGGGATGTTCCGCTTAACGTCGTTCAACACGCACGAAAACACAAAAACCGCGATGGAACGATTCGAATACTTGTTAAAAAAATAAAAGATATAAAAAATCGGCTAAAATATGTCGCGGTCATAT
>CAYYFY010000149.1:0-5581 GCA_964471035.1 uncultured Eubacteriales bacterium | reverse complement strand
ATATCCTGCCCGCTGTCGGCAGAGAGGCTGTGTATCTGCCCTCGACCAGTCCGGCGAACGCCGCGTTTTCGCTCGAAAAGCTCACTCTGGCATGGCGCGTTATCAGAAAAGGAGAATAAAATGACGGACAACGGTTTAAAATGCGAATACTGCCTCAATCTCGTGTATGACGATGAGATGGGCTGTGAAATCTGCGAGGCGGATATCGATATGGACGAACTGGAAACGCTGCGGCAGGACGATTTCAAGAGCTGCCCGTTTTTCAGAGTCAACAACGAATATAAAATAGTGGAAAAACAGAATTAGGTGTTTTTATATGGATAAGGAAATTTATCTTGCCGGCGGATGCTTTTGGGGCTTAGAGAAGCTCATGCGGTCTCTTTTTGGGGTGACAAACGCCGTCAGCGGCTACGCCAACGGATATACGGAAAGGCAGCCTTCCTACGAAGAGGTCTGCGCGGGCGGCACGGGCTTTAAGGAAACGGTCAAGGTTACCTATGACCCCATAAAAATCAGCCTTGACGCTATTTTGTTCGCGTATTTTCGGGCAATCGACCCTACCGTGAAAAACAGGCAGGGGCACGACGTCGGGGAGCAATACCAAACCGGTATATACTTTACGGATTCCAAGTCCGAACAGACCGTCCGGTTTATTGCGGGCATCGAGCGCGAACGCGCAAAGCGTTTCGAGGTGGAAATCCTGCCGCTCAATAACTTTTATGAGGCGGAGGACTATCACCAACGCTATCTCGACAGGAATCCTAATGGCTACTGCCATATCCCGTATGCCCTGATAGACGCCTTAAGCCGCGCGGCGTTTGATCCGGGCGCGTACCGCCGCGCTCCGAAGGAGGAGTTGAATAAGCTCCTGACAAAACTGCAATACGACGTGACGCAGAACGCCGCGACAGAACAACCGTTTCACAACGCCTATTGGGACAGATTTGAACGCGGCGTCTATGTGGATGTCGTCACCGGCGAGCCGCTTTTTACGTCAAAGGATAAGTACGAAAGCGCCTGCGGCTGGCCGAGCTTTTCGAAGCCGCTTGAGGAAGGCGCGGTCATTGACATAGAGGATCGTTCACATTTTATGCGCCGCACCGAGGTCAGAAGCCGCGCGGGAAACTCGCATCTGGGACACGTTTTTTCGGGCGACACCGAATCCCCGACGGGAACGAGGTATTGTATCAACAGCGCCGCGCTGCGCTTTATCCCGTATGACGAAATGGAAGAACAAGGATACGGGGAACTGAAAAAATATATATAGTAAAGGCTGATCAGCGTATTTCTTTATTATCGGTCAGTCCTGCCAGATAATCTAAGCTTACCCCGTAATGTCTTGCCAGCAGTATCGCAATATTGAACGGTATTTCGCGTTCTCCCGTTTCATAGCGGCTATAGGTAGTCTTGTGCATATGCAGGTGTTCTGCGATTTTTCTTTGGCTCAGGTCGGCGTCTTCCCGTAAATCCCGTATCCGTTTGTATGGCAAACGAAAGCCCCCTTAAAAAATATATTGACATTATACACCAAATGGTGTATTGTAAACATAACAGGACACCATACGGTGTCCTGTTTAAAAAAGGGGTAAGGTTGCTTATGGAAAAACGACAATGCGCCGATTGCAAGCATTTCAGACTTCATTACATAAAATATGCCAATAACCGCTATTACGCGCTGAGATACGGGCATTGTGTTAAGCCTCGTCTTAAGAAAAGGAACGCGGATGACTTTGCCTGCGGCTATTGGCAGCAAAAAGAGGAATAAAGCTCCCACGAAAAGAAATTTATCTGGCGGATAAGACGATTATAAATGTTTTCGTATTTCACAAAATAACAATGGGTGAAAAAATGCGTTAGCATTTTTAAAGAGAACCGCTTGCGGTTCTTTGCGTAGCCCCCCCGAAATTATGCATTTTTCCTTATGCATTATGCATTTTTTGAGAGCTTCAGCCGTTGTTCTGTCAAATCGGCGTACATTTTTTCCCGTTTTTCACCGGTTAAATCATAAAAGAACATCGGAATGATGCCGATGATGCCCAGCACGCCCGGCACAAGGGTAAAGAACAGCCAGATTTTCGATTTTGTCGCGGCTGTCTGCGTGACGACCGCGCTCGTGTCGGAGGTGCGGTAGCCGATAAGCTTGATGATAAGCGCGCCGCTGGAGCGCGCCATAGCGTTATTGAATTTTCCGACGAAGGTCATCACCGAAAAGGAAATGCCCTCGGTGCGTTTGCCGGTGCTAAGCTCCGACCAGTCGGAGGTTTCGCCGACCATTTCCATGGGGACGACGCTGTTGATGCCGTTTGTCACCGCTCCGATACCGTCGGTGATCATGAACAGCGGGATGATGAACTTCAGCGACGTGTAGTGCTTAAGTCCGATTATGTATTTGAGTACGGATACGATCATGTTGAAGAAACGCGCGAAAATGATCATCTGTTTGCCGTTCATGTGTTTCTTGAAGAACTTTAAAAAGCCGAAGCTGACAAAGTACATGACGGCGCCCGGCGCGCTCATGAGCAGGGAGGCTGAGGCGGCGCCTAAAACGTCCACATAATAATAGGTGCCGAGCGTTGTGCCGATTCCCCCGAAAGCGCTGAGCAGTTCTTTTATGATGAGGACACGCAGGGGGCGGTTGGTGTATAACCCCTTCACGCATTCCTTGAAGGACGGTTCGTCGGACGACTGGACAATCCGTTCCTTGACGCAGTAGCCCGACAGGCTGAACAGGCTCATGCCGACAATGGAGGTGAACAGCGCCATACCGAAGAACAGCGTGCGCAGATTGGCGCCGATGACGCGGTGGGTGGAAAGATCGATGAGAATCGGCATAATTATCCCGGACGTACCGCCGAGAAGCCCTGAAATCATGCGCGCCGAGGTAATGGCGCGCGTCCTGTCCTCGGGGTTCGGGGACAGCGCCGCGGAAAGCCCCCAAATCGGCACGTCGCAGATGGTGTAGAAGAACTCCCATAAAAAATAGGTGACCGTCATATAGACGATTTTTTCAGGCGCTTTTGAACCGCCCTCGCCGACAATCAAAGGACCGGCGAACACCGCGATAGCCGTAATCGCCAGAGGAATCGGCACGACGCGCAGGTAGGGGCGGAATTTTCCCCAGCGCGTACGCGTCTTGTCAACGACAGCGCCCATCAGGGGATCGTTTATGGAATCCCAGATACCCTCCATAAAAAGCATCAGGGCGACGATTGACGGGTCGATGTTAAAAACATTGACAAAAAAATAGGTGATGTAGTTGCAAAGGTACCCATAACTCATGACCTGTCCGCCGTTGGCAACGCCGTACAGGAAGTTTTCACGCGGGGTGACGTACCGTTTTACGGTGGCTTTTTGCTCGGACATAATCAGGCTTCCTTTGAAAGCTTTAAGCGCCGTTCGGTCAGCTCCTCGTACATTTTTTCGCGCTTCTTGCCCGTCAGATCGTAAAAGAACATCGGAATGACGCCGATAATACCCAGAAGAGAGGGCACGAGCGCGTACATCAGCCAAATCTTTGACTTGGTTTCGGCGGACTGCCTGACGACCGCGCTCGTGTCGGAGGTGCGGTAGCCGATGATCTTTAACAGGAAAGTGCCGCTCGAACGCGACAGGGCATTGGAGAATTTGCCGACGAAGGTCATGACCGAAAAGGAGATGCCCTCGGTACGCTTGCCGGTCGTCCACTCGGCGTAGTCGGAGGTTTCGCCGACCATCTCCATCGGGACTACGGCGCCGATGCTGCTCGTTATAGCGTTAAGGCCGTCGGCGACCATGAACAGGGGAATCATGACCTTTAGTGAGGTGTAATGTTTAAGACCGATGAGGTATTTCAGAATCGAAATAACAAAATTATAAAGACGGGCGAAAATGATCATCTGCTTGTTGTTCATGTATTTTTTGAACAGCCTGAGGCAGAGAAAACTGACGAAAGCGAGAATGGCGCTGGGGATGCCCATTATAAGAGAAACGGAAGCGACGCCTAAGACATCGACGAAATAGTAGGTGCCGAACGTCCCGCCGATGCCGCCGAACGCGCCGAGAATTTCTTTTAAGATGAGGATACGCAAAGGACGGTTGGTGTAGAGTCCCGTCAGACATTCCTTGAACGACGGTTCGTCGGGCGACTGCATGACGCGCTCCTTGACGCAGAAGCCGGACAGGGAAAATAAACTCATGCCGACGATTGAGGTGATCAGCGCCATGACGAAGAACAGCTGGCGCAGGCTCGTACCGATGACATGATGGTTACTCAGGTCTATGAGAATCGGCATGGCGATGCCGGGTATGCCGCCGACGATGCCGGAAATGAACCGCGCCGAGGTAATGGCGCGCGTCCTGTCGTCGGGGTTCGGGGACAGCGCCGCCGACAGGCTCCAGAACGGCACGTCGCCGATGGTGTAAAAGAACTCCCACAGGAAATAGGTGATGATCATATAGACGATTTTCTCAGGAGCCCTCGAGCCGCCCTCGCCGACGATGAGCGGTCCGGCGAACAGCGCGATGGTCGTGATCGCCAGCGGGATCGGCACGCCGATAAGGTACGGACGGAATTTTCCCCAGCGTGTACGCGTCTTATCGACGAGCGAGCCCATGAGCGGATCGTTTATCGTGTCCCAGATGCCCTCGATGAAGAGCATCAGCGATACTATAGTCGGGTCAATGTTGAACACATTGACGAAAAAATACGTGATGTAAGAGCAGAGATAGCTGTAGCTCATGCACTGTCCGCCGTTGGCGACGCCGTAAAGGATATTCTCGCGCGGCGATACATAGCGGGTGCTTGTGGCTTTCAAAGCCGCCATTTTTTCGGACACGGTGACCGCTCCTTCATGGTGTTAGTCCGCCTTTTTCTGCCGCATAAGCAGCTTATCGACGGGGAAATAGACAAAGAACTGAATCATGCTGCACATCATCGTGGACGCGTTGCTGGCGGCTGATTCACCCATACTAAAACGCGCGATGAGCCAATCCTTGAAAAACGGATTGAACCATGCCGAAAAGCAGATGAGCGCCAGCGTAAAGAGTATGTACACGGTTAAGGTGACGGGGACGTTGTTGTCGGCGTTGAAGGTTTTTTTGCGGTTGACGAAGAACGCGACGATCTGCGCGACGATGTTGGCGGTATTCGAGGAGATGGCGTAGCCCAGTCCTCCGGCAGCCGCTGTGTAGGTAAAGACGAACCAGTGAACCTCACGGTCATTGAGTGCGGCAATCGCGGGAATGAGCGGGAGCAGGTTCAACAGGGAAAACTGGACGATAAACGCCAACAGACTGACGATGATGAATTTGACGAACTGCCACGCCGTCACCATGAACGAACCCTTTTTTTCAGCGCTCTCATCGATATTTTTCAGCTTGACCATATAGACACCCCTATTCTTTTATTTCTTTTTAACGACCGCTTCTTTTTTCTTCGGGCGCACGCTGTTGCCGACGACCCCGAAGCTCTCAAAGGAGGCGATGAAATTTGAAAACCGCGAAAAACCGTACTGCTTGATATCGAAGCTCTGGAATTTCTTTTTAATCTCGTCGTTGATGAGGCTTAAATTATCGATACTGCCGCCCTTTTCCTCGATGAGTC
>CAYYFY010000148.1:0-5593 GCA_964471035.1 uncultured Eubacteriales bacterium | reverse complement strand
CGGTTTTTCGGAGTAAGGCATTTCTAGAGTTACACCGCTTCGGCGGTGTTTTTTTTGTTTGCTGTTGACGCGGACGCCGATGTGCGGTAAATTAGTAACGGGAGCGTGATTTTTTGGAACAGATGATTGCAAAAGCGGTACAAATGCTGTCAGAAGGCAGGGAACGGTATGACCGCGCAGCCTTAATGCAGTGCGCCGCCTTTCGGTTTGAGCCTTTGGAACGTCAGCCGCTATTGTTGAGCGCCTCACTCTATGGGCGGCAGTTGGATTTTCCGTCCTATAATTCACTGGAAGTCCATAACGACCACGAAAAAATGATGCTCGACGGGCTTCGCCACGCGCTCGAATCCATGAACGGCGGGCGGGAGGCGGTACCCTCGCTGCGCGCCAATATGGGCTGCGGCATCGTGCCGGCGCTGTTCGGCGTGCTGCCCCGCCTGTTTGAGGATAAGATGCCCTGGGTCAGGGAGCATCTGCCCAAATCGCGGCTGAAAGAAATGACCGCGGGCGACATTCGCGTTACACCGGAATTTCAAACGGCTCTCGACCACATGGACTATATGCGCGAGCGGCTGAAAGACAGCGGCGTCAGGCTGTTTCCGGTGGATATACAGGGCGCGTTCGACACCGCGCACATTGTATTGGGTGACTCTATATTCTATGAAATATACGACGACCCCGACTTCGTGCATCATCTGCTGGATTTAAGCTGTCATGCCATCGCTTTGGCGCTGAAAGAGTGCCGCGCGCGTATGCCGGATTCGGAGCGCGAGATGCCCCACTACAACGCGTTGGTGATGCCGCGCGACAGGGGCGGATTAAAGCTGAGCGAGGACACCTCCACGCTTTTAAACAAAGAACAAATTGCCGAGTTTGTAACGCCCTATATGCACCGCGCGCTAAAAGAAGCGGGCGGCGGCTATATCCATTACTGCGGGCACAACCCGCACCTGTACGAGGCGGTGATGAACGAGCCGCTGGCGTACGCGCTGAACTTCGGGAACCCCGAAAAGCACGATATGGCGCAGGTGCTGAAAGACTGCGCGGCACGCGGCAAGCTGTATTACGGCAGCGTCGCGCAGAAGAACGGCGGACTGCTGGATATACCCGAAATCACGCGCTTGCTGCGCGCTTCCCGCGGCAGAGGACGGCTGCACCTGTTGCTCACGCACCACTGTAAGTATGAGCAGGTCAAAAGCGTAAGCGAAGCATGGGATGAAGCCGTAGCGCGCGCGCTTTCAATTGACTGACGAGTTCGTTTTATTGCACCTTTTGCCGTACCGCTATGAATTCATCAATGTCCGCAACGATATACTGATCGCCGAAAGTATGCAGAACATCAAAAAATGAATCGAGGTAATCCATAACGCCGTATTGCTTGAACAGGCGCAGCGCTTCACTGCCTTTCAGAGCATGAGCGTATTTGTAGCGCTCAAGACAAAAGGCTTTAAATTTCACGACTTCCGGCATAACGCAAAGCCTCCTTAATACTCGGGAAGTTCCAGTATTCCCGTACTGGTTTCGGTCTGATACAGGTCATATAGTTTGGACGTGCTATATGTCCAGACCTTTGTTTTTTCTCTCTCAAGCGCGGTGTACAGCTTGGAATTATATAAGCTGTCAAACGCTTCGTCTTCGCTTATCTGGGTTTCCTCAATAATTTTATTGACGAGGCTTCCGGCTATCAGCGGCATGAGAGCGGCGAACTTATCGTTTTCCATCTTAGTTTCCTCCGATTTAGATATGCCGGATATAGCGGCAGAAATTCAAGGATTTTTCGGTGTGAAACAGGATTTGATTATACCCAACAAAAACAATAAAGTCAATATAATGTTGGGCATAATATAATGATTACTTTTAAAACCACTTGTCAAAACTCAACAAGCGGAGTATGCTGATTTCAGAATAAGAAAACCGTAAAGGACAGTTTCGTAAAATGGAGGACAATCGGGAAAGATTACAGCGGCTCAAAGCGAAGGCCAACCGGCTTCCGCCGACGCCCGGCGTCTACATCATGAAGAACGCCGCCGGAGAGATCATCTATATCGGCAAGGCCAAGGCGCTTAAAAACCGCGTGACGCAGTATTTCAGCAGTCAGGGACAGGAGCATATCAAGGTTCAGAAAATGGTCGATAACGCACAGGATTTCGATACGATTCTGACCGACAGCGAGTTTGAGGCGCTCGTACTCGAATGCAGTTTAATCAAGCGTCATCATCCGAAATACAATATTCTGCTCAAGGACGCGAAGGGGTATCATTATATCAAGGTGACGCAGGGGGAATGGAAAGGGCTTTCCTATGTGTTTCGTCAGGAGGATGACGGCAGCCGCTACTACGGACCGTATACGGGCGGCTTTCTGGTCTCCCAGTCGGTGGACGACGCCAAAAGGATATTCAAACTGCCGACCTGCGGTAAGGTGTTTCCGCGCGACATAGGCAAGGGCAGACCGTGCCTGCGTTTCTATATTTCCCAGTGCTCCGCGCCGTGCGCCGGACACATCAATAAAGAGGACTACAACGCGAGCGTTGACGACGCGGTCGAGTTTTTGATGGGCTCGGACGCGGCGCGGATAAAACAGATTGCGGCGGCTATGGAACAGGCTTCTGATGAGCTCGATTTCGAGCGGGCGGCGGTGCTGCGCGACAGGCTGCTCGCCGTGCAAAAGGTGAAAGAGCGCCAGAAGGTCGTTTCGGAAACGCACCCGGAGCAGGATGTATTCGCTTTAGCCTCCGGTGACGGCAAGACCTGCTTTGCCGTGCTTCGCTTTACGGACGGTCAGCTTGCCGACAGCGCCCACTATATTTTTGACGAGCTGTCGGCGCCCGAAGCGGCGCGCGCGTCGTTTCTGACCGCGTTTTATGACGCGCATGACCGGATCCCGCCGCGTATCGCGCTTGACGGCGAGGCGGAAGGTCAGGAGGATTTAGAACGGTATCTCTCCGAAAAAAGAGGGGCGAAAGCGGAAATCGCGCTGCCGCAGAAGGGCGAGCAGGCGCGGCTGGTTGAAATGTGTCGCCAAAACGCGCTGCAGAAGCTGACCGAATATTTTTCGTCGCGTTCGGGACGTGAGCTTGAAGGACTTTTGGAGCTTCAGGCGCTCTTGAAGTTGCCCGTACTGCCGCGTGTTATTGAAGCGTACGATATTTCCCACACGGGCGGGGACGACGTCGTCGGCGGTATGGTCGTCTATAAAGACGGCAAACCGCAGAAAAGCGCCTATAAACGGTTTTCCGTTAAAAGCTTTGAGGGACAGGACGACTGCCGCGCTTTGGCGGAGGTCGTTGACCGGCGTTTGAATGAACAAAAAAAAGCCGAGGATACCTCCTCGGGCTTCGGGCTGCTGCCGGATTTGATTCTGCTCGACGGCGGAAAAACGCAGGTGCGCGCGGTCGAGGCCGTTCTTACGCGCCACGGAATAGATATTCCGCTGTTCGGCATGGTCAAAGATTCCCGCCACCGCACCGCGGCTATCGCGACGGGCGGCGCAAGGGTAGATTTTAATGTAAAGAGAAAAGCCTTTACTCTTGTGTATAACATTCAAGAAGAGGTTCACCGCTATGCTATCGCCTATCACCATAAAAAACACTCTAAAAACGCGAAATCTCTTTTGCTATGCGAGATTGACGGCATCGGTCAGAAACGGGCAGCCGCGCTTTTAAAACATTTTTCAACGATGGACGCCATCGCGAATGCCGATGTGGAGCAACTGATAAATGTAAAGGAAATAAACATTACAGCGGCGAACGCCGTCTATAAGGCGTTTCATCCGGACAAGCAGGAGCTATAACCGCATTTTTTCCATCGCAGTAACGACTTCTCCCGCCAAGCGGACGCATTCGCAAAGGCGGGCTTTGTTTTTGTCCGGTTCGGCAATGAAATCGTAAAAGCTCTGCGCTTCATAACCCATCAGCTCCGCTTTCGTCTTTTCCGCGCAAAGGACGGTTTTGTTGCCCTCGTTATCGTACAGGGAAACGCCCGTCAACTGCGAAATACTTTCGGCAGAAAGCGTGCCTTTGTCGCCGATGATCTGCGACACCCCGCGCGACTGGCCGACCTTCGAGTAGGTTATAGTTACGAGTTTGTCAGAATAGAGAAAAACCGCGCTGCCGCAGCCATCGGCGCCGGTGTATACATTGCGCCGGACGCCGCGTATGTCGTCGGGAATCCCGAACAGGTCAAGTGCCGGATAGACGCAGTAGACGCCCAAATCGTTGAGTGCGCCCGCTTTTAGAGCAGGATTAAAGATGTTCGGATTCTCGCCGCGCAGCAGCGCCGGATATTTTGAGGAGAGCTGCGAATAGTCGATGTTCGCCGCATACACCGTCCCGATTTTCTTTGCGGCGTCTTTGAACGCCTGCCGGACGGGAGTGTGCATATACATGATCGCTTCGATGAAAACAAGATTGTTTTTGTCGGCGATATTCACAAGCGTATCGTATTCGTTGAGCGAAACGACGATCGGCTTTTCGCAGATGACGTGCTTGCCGCTCAGGAGAAGCGTTTTGCACTGCTCAAAGTGCGCGGCGTTCGGGCTGGCGACGTAGACGCTGTCGGTATCGCTCGCGCATAATGCGTCTAGTGTCGTAAACACGCGCCGCGCATCTTGTTTTTCGGCGAACGCATTTCCCTTTTCGGCGTTTCTTGAGCAGACACCGTCGGTAATCAGTCCCTCGACGCGCCGCACGCCGCTTAAAAACGCTTCGGTGATCCACGACGTGCCGACGACGGAAACGGTGATTTTACCCATCGTTTCTCTCCTTATCAGGATTGAGCAGGTTTCTGACGCCTTCAATCGAAAAGACTCCTGAAAAGAAATTGACCGTCTTAGACACCTTTTGCAGCGGGGAGGGGTTCCAATCCGCCTTGGGGGCGGCTTTGAGTCCCATGCCGGCGAGGACGCCGCAGAAGAACTCCGCGCGCCGCTCGAAATCCTTATAATTCTTATTTTCTGACCGCGACCATCCCGTCTCGGCGACGGCCATATAGCGCGGATAACACATATACGCCATTTTTTCTAAGCCCGTCACATACTCTGTCCAGATAGGCGACTCGATGCCTGAAAGGCTGTTTCTGCCCGTTTCCGACAGTCCCTTGAACGATGCCGGTTCATAGGCGTAGACGGCTTTAAGCGAATGCATACCGTAGGGGTAATCGACATAGTAAGGCCGAAACGGCGACAGGATAAGCGGGCGTCCGGCGTTGGCCCATTGGATGCTTAAACCGGTGCGATCCATCCAACACTGAGCGGTCGTATCGGGATTAAGATTCCCGCCGTTCAGGCTCTCGTTCCAGACGACCGTCGTTTTACCCTTGGTTTTCAGATAGTCGGAGAAGGTGTTGACGAAATACCCTTGAAGCTCCTCGGCGTTATGAAGACCGACCGACCGCATTTTTTCCTGACATTTCGGGCAGTTGTTCCAGCGGACCTTCGGCGCTTCGTCGCCGCCCAGATGGATAAGCGGATCGGTGAAAATCTCGCACATCTCGTCGAGAATATCGCGGATGACCGCGTAGGTATCGTCGTTTCCGGCGCAGAGAATGTCGCGGAAAATACCGCCGCAGGTTTTGAGTTCAAGAGGATCTCCCGTAC
>CAYYFY010000147.1:0-5597 GCA_964471035.1 uncultured Eubacteriales bacterium | reverse complement strand
CCGGCGCATCGCTGCCGGTTATAAAAAACAACCTCGAAACCGCCGTTACATCAGGAAAACCTCTTTTGGTGCGCGTCCCGTTCGTACACGGATTCAATGACGACGAAGAATCCATACAGGGCTTCGCGGCGTATTTTGAAAGGCTGAAGGCGCTCGGCGGCGCCGTACAGTTCGAGATTCTTACATACCACGATTACGGGACGGACAAATGGAAAAAACTCGGCCTCCCCTACACCGTCAAGGACGGCTTTGTCCCCGAAGAAACACTCAAGCGCTTTGAAACCGTGCTCAAGGAGCACAACATAACCCCAGTTAAAACATAGCACCCGCAAATACAATAGCCAGAAAACGCTTCGGCGTTTTTAAAGAGAACCGCCTGCGGTTCTTTACGCAGGTTCATTTTAATTTAACATCAAAATCTTTTTTAGGAGCTAAAAGTTATGAAATTTGACAGCGCTTACATCACCCAAAAAGCCAAAGATTTATTCCTTGAGGAACGTGATATCTCGCGCCTTGACGGCTGGTTTTTAGTCAAGGAAGCCAACATGAATTACAGTCCGGCGTTTTCTTCGCTGCCGCCCATGGAGCGCAGCGCGGCGGTACTGAAAATGGCCGTCGGCGAGCTGCCGCTCTTCATCAGCCCGAACGCGTTGTTTGCCGGCACGCAGCGCGACGCGTTCGCGCGCAGCTACGCGCTTATCAACCCCACCTTCAAGGTGGAATCGTTCTCCGGCTACTGCGATCCGACTGCCGTCTACGGCGACATCGAACCGAACGATGAGTTTCCCGCCGAGCGTATCGCCAGAGTCTGCGAATTCGATAAACAAACGCCCTATGTCACAGAGCTCTCCGCGGTGTATAAGAGCGTTGAAAACCTTACCGGTGAGGTTGTGTTTTTCGTTGAGCAGGTCACGGGACATTTGATTCCCGATATGCGTCCCGCGATAAAATACGGCGTCAACGCTCTGAAAGCTGACATCGACAACCGTATGAAATCCGTCGGCACCGAGAAGAAAAGCAACTACGCGGCAATGAAAACGGCGCTTGACTGCGTCCTTACGCTTGCCAGCCGTTATGAGCAAATCGCGCGCGCCGAAGCCGAAAAAGAGTCGGGACAGCGCAAGGCGGAACTGATGGTTTTAGCCGATACACTGAAAAATGTGCCCGCCAACGGGGCAAGGACGCTCTTTGAAGCCATTCAGAGCTTCATGTTGCTCTGGCAGGTCATGTGCTTAGAGCAGGCGCCGAACCCGTTTGCCTTCTCAGTGGGCAACGCCGACAGGATATTCGAGCCTTACAGAGCAGCCCAAGGGCTTTCCCGCGAGGAGGCAGCGGCGCTGTTCAAGCATTTGCTCGTCTTCTTCAACGTCGCCGACCGCAGCTGGGCAATCTCGCAGAATGTCATCTTAAGCGGACGCGACGAGTTGGGCAACGACATGACAAATGAAACTACATACGCGCTGCTTGACGCGTATTACGACATGAATTTACCGCAGCCGATTCTCTCGGTCAAGCTGCATAAGAAATCACCTGAACGCCTCTATGAGGAGATGGGACGGTTCTTTTTCACCCCGGGCGTTCTGACGCCATCGATGTTCAATGACGACGCGCTCTACGATGTGCTGCTGCGCGCGGGCGTTGACCAAGGAGATATTCTGGATACCTCGATCGCGGGCTGTCAGGAGCCGCTCATCATGGGTAAGGACAACGGCAACACCACCAACAGCTGGTTTAACCTCGGCAAAATACTGGAGCTGACGCTCTCCGACGGCGTCTCGACGCTGACCGGCAAAGAGATTGGCACGGCTTGCGAGCCTGTCGACGCGTTGACGGCGCTTAAAAGCGTTCGCGAACGTTTTTATACAAACGCGCAGTCTTATCTCAAGTCGATGGTCACCGCCGCCAACGGCGCTTCACGCGCGCTCTCCAACCTGACCGTTCCGTTTTTAAGCACTGTTATGGGCGGCATCAAGTCAGGATATGACACGCGCGATATTCGCTCTCAGGGTACCAAATACAACGGCAGCGGCTGTCTTATCCACGGCACGAGCGTCGTAGCCGATTCGTTTGTCGCCATCGACCGGCTGCTCGCTGAGCGCCCAGAAGACGCAAAAAGGCTGCTTAAAGCTTTAAAAAACAACTTCAAGGGCGACAAGGAACTGCGCGAATATCTGCTCAAGCAGCCGAAATTTGGCAACAACGACCCCGCCGCCGACAATGAAGCCGCCGCGGTCACAAACACCATCGCCGATATGGTGCGCGCCTCAAAGAACTACCTCGGCAATCCGTTCCGCCCCGACTTTTCCACGCCGTCGACGCATCTTTTGTACGGCTACTGGGTCGGCGCGCTCCCGAACGGCCGTAAAGAACGCGAAATGCTCAACTACGGCGTCGATCCGCTCTATGGCGACGCGCATCAGGGACTCGGCTTTCGGACGCTGTCGCTCCTTAAGCTCCCCTTTGAGAAAATGTGCGGCGGCTATGCCTCCCACTTCGGTATCGATCCGAAATACTTCAAGGCTGAAAGCTTCGAGGGCAAGGGCATTGAGTTCAAGAATAAGATCGTCGCACCGCTCTTCTTTAACCCTGAGTCAAAGGGCGTTTCCCCGTTCTACCTCTACGTCAACGTCACCACGCCGGCAATTCTTAAGAAGGTGCTCGCCAACCCCCAAAAATACGCTCCAAACGGCGTTTACATCATGAGAATCCACGGAACCTTCGTCAATTTCCTTGACCTCTCCCCCGCCATTCAGCAGGACATCATCAAACGGCTCGATCCCGCGTCGGCGGCGCTCAGCCGGTAAAGGGGAAACATATGCACATCATTGGCTTAGACATCGGGACCACTACCGTCTGCGCCGCGGCGAAAAACGCCGAAACCGGTAAACTGGAACGCTCTGTCACGCTCAAGAATAACAGCTTTATCGACGGACATCCGTTTGAAAAACTACAGAACCCCGACGTTATCTGGGAGCTTGCCGTTCAGGCGCTGTCGTCCTTGCAGCGCGATTTTCCCGACGTCGCCGCTATCGGCGTCACGGGGCAGATGCACGGTATTCTGTATTGCGACGACGCAGGGAAACACTGCAGCCCGTTATACATCTGGCAGGACGGGCGCGGCAACGAGCCTTTTGCCGACGGTCTTTCCTACTGCGCGCACATGACAAAAGCAACAGGGTATAAAATTGCCTCGGGCTTCGGGCTGGCGACGCATTGCTACAACACCATAAACGGTCTCGTACCCGAAAACGCCCGCACCTTTTGCGCGATTCACGATTATATCGTCATGCGCCTGTGCGGTCTCAACAGACCGCTTGTCCACGTCAGCGACGCAGCGAGCTTCGGGCTGTTCAATCTGAAGAAAAATTGTTTTGATAAGAAGGCGATCGCTTCCCTTTCCATGGATACCTCCCTCCTGCCGGAAGTTACCGCAAAAACTGTTTTCGCGGGGAAAACGGCGGTCGATTTTTTGCCCGAGGGCGTCTTTGTCACCGTCGCCATCGGCGACAATCAGGCATCATTTTTAGGAGCGGCAGAAAGTCCGGACGATACGATTCTCGTCAACATGGGTACGGGCAGTCAGGTGACTCTGGCGACTAAAAAGCCTGCCGATATACCGGTCGGTGAGGTAAGACCGTTCATCGACGGCAAATATCTGTTTGTCGGCTCCTCGCTCTGCGGCGGGCGCGCCTATCAGATTCTCGAAACCTTTTTCAGGGGCTGCGCGGCGTTTCTCGGCGCAGACGATCTGCCCGACAGCCTGTTTTCCAAAATGGACGCGCTCTCTGAAAACGCTTTTTCGCTGAAAGACCCGCTTAAAATCGCCTGCACCTTCTGCGGCACCAGAGAGAATCCCGACGGGCGCGCGTCAATCGGCAACATCGGTACGGATAATTTCACCCCCGAGCAGCTGATCTGCGGCGTTCTGCGCGGCACGGTTGACGAGCTGTATGAACTCTATGACGGCTGCCGCCCTTTCCTTTTGGCAAACCCGAAAAAGCTCGTCGGCTCGGGCAACGGCATACGCAAAAGCGCCGTCTGGCAGAAGCTGTTTGAGGAGCGCTTCAGAATGGAACTGACTGTCGCAAAATATAAAGAGGAGGCTGCCTGCGGCGCGGCGGATTTCGCCGCGCGGGCACTAAAAGTATGAAAAACGATACAAAAGCAATTGCGTCTAATCCCGTATTCTTTGAAAAAAACCGCGTTTTCCGCGTCTATATCGGCGGAAAGCTGTTCGCTGAATTTTTTGGCGACGACAGCGCGGATTCGTTTTATCCCGAGGAGTGGATCTGTTCCTCGGTCAAGGCGCTGAATAAGGACAGCACCGATCCTTTCGAGGGAGTTTCCGTCGTAAAGGATACAGAATTGCGTTTTGACGATTTGTTGAAAACCGAAAAGGAAGCGATGCTCGGAGAGCGCGCGGGGCTCGATATACTCGTCAAGGCGCTCGACAGCGCCATCCGGCTCCCCGTTCAGGCGCATCCGGACAAAGCCTTTTCGCAGAAGTTCTTTAACAGCAGCTTCGGTAAAGCCGAATCGTGGTATGTCTTAGCCACGCGCGAGGACGCGGCAATCTATTTCGGCTTTAAGGACGGTGTGACAAAACAGGATTTCGAGGACGCCGTCAAAGCGAGCGCGACGGATAAATCCGCCATGGAACGATTGCTTAACCGCATCCCCGTGCAAGCGGGCGACGTCTATTTTATCCCCGCCAAAGCCGTTCACGCCATCGGCGCCGGCTGTCTGATCTTAGAGGTACAGGAGCCTACCGACTTCACCATCCAGCCTGAGGAGTGGTGCGGCGACTATCATTTGAGCGAAAAAGAAATGTACCTCGGACTCAGCAAAGAGGACGCGCTCGGCTGTTTTGATTTCTCTTTTACTTTGGAGCGCGTCATGTCCGAGTGCAAAAAGACGCCGTCCGTCATCGAAAGCGGCGACGGTTTCGTCCGAGAAGGCCTTGTCACGAAAGACGACACACCGTGCTTCTCGGTCGAGCGGTACCGCTTAAACGGCGGAAAAACACCGCCTTTAGCCGCGCCCGCCGTCTACGTCGTCACCGACGGCGCGGGAACGCTGAAAGCTTACGGCGAAACGATAAAATCCATAAAAAAAGGCGATTTTTTCTTCGCCCCCTTCGCCGCGGCGGACAAGCTTTTCGCCGAAAGCGACGGCAGTCTTGAAATCGCGGCTTGTCTTCCCCCGCAGCTTTGATGAACAATCCCTCAGAACGGAAAGGGTGTGCGGTATGGTTGAAATCTTTCTGGCAACTAATATCTGGGACAGTGAAGTCATCGGTAAGTTTTACAGAGCGCTGCGCTCTCTCCCCGATGACGAGAAGTGCGACTGCACGGTTTTCGTGGCGCAGACCCTAAGCAAACGCGGCGGCAACGAAAACATCGCGGCGGCGACGGCGATACTCGAATACGCGCTCCAAAATTACAACGACACCTCTTTGGAAGCAGGGGCGCGCCTGCACTGGGCGCTGGGGCTCATCTATGAATATGATTTTTTAGACTTTGACGCCGCCTATGAGCAATATACTCTATGGCGCGACTTAAAATCATCCATCAGCGGGGCCAATATCGCCCTCACCC
>CAYYFY010000146.1:0-5603 GCA_964471035.1 uncultured Eubacteriales bacterium | reverse complement strand
TCGGGCGGGGATTCCCCGCCCGAATCTCTTCTCTTATTTCATCAGCTCGCACACCGCGTTCGAAAACCTTACCGGATCGTCAATGGGCAGTCCCTCAATCAGCAGCGCCTGATCGTACAAAAGCTGTGCGTAGAGACTCAACTTGTCCTTGTCCGACGCTTCAAAGAGCTTTGTCAGCGACTCAAAGACCGGATGGCTCCCGTTGAGCTCCAAGACGCGTTCGGCTTTGAGTTCGTCGTTCGCGCCGGGCATATTGCGCAGTGTCTTTTCCATTTCAAGCGAAATAGCCCCTTTACTCGAGAGGCAGACCGGATGGCTTTTCAGGCGCGAGGATAAACTCACCTCGCTGACCTTATCGCCAAGGGTCTCAGCCATAAACGCGAACATTTCCTTATAGTTCTTTTCTTTTTCTTCCTTTTCGGACTTCTCTTCCTCGGTCTCAAGACCGAGGTCGCCGCCTGAAATCGAGCGAAACTCCTTTTCGGCAAAGGTGTGCAGGATGCTCATTAAAAATTCATCGACATCGTCGGTCAAAAACAGGATATCGTATCCCTTGTCGCGCACAAGCTCCGTCTGCGGCAGCAGATTTAAGCGCTCGGCGCTGTCGCCGGCGGCGTAGTAGATGACCTTTTGCTCCTCGGGGCAGGCGTCGGCGTACTCCTTTAAGGTGCAGAGCTTTCCGTCGGACGCGCGCGTGAACATCAGAAGCTCCTCGAGCAATGATCGCTGGGCGCCGAAGGTGCTGTAGAGCGCGTATTTAATCTGCAAACCGAACGCTTTCCAGAATTTCTCGTACTCGTCGCGCTCCTTTTCGAGGGTGTCGGCGAGTTCTTTTTTAATGCGCTTTTCCAGCGCGCCGGCGATGACCTTGAGCTGCCTGTCCTGCTGGAGCATCTCACGCGAGATATTCAGGGAGACGTCCTCGCTGTCGACGACGCCCTTGACGAAGTTGAAGCAATCCGGCAGCAGATCGGCGCACTTGTCCATAATCTTAACGCCGCTTGAGTACAGCTCCAACCCCTTCTCGTAATTTTTGGAATAGTAGTTGTAGTCCGCCTTGGACGGAATGAACAAAAGCGCCTGATAGCTCGTCGTGCCGTCTGTCTTCTGGTGAATGACCTTCAGCGGTTTCTCGTAATCGTAAAACTTATCCTTATAGAAGCCTTCGTATTCATCCGTGGTGATGTCGCCCTTATTGCGCTTCCAGAGCGGGACCATGGTGTTGAGCGTTTCGGTTTCGGTGTAGGTTTCGTACTCGTCCTCGCTCCCCTCCAGTAAGCGGGATTTCTCCCTGTCCATGACGATCGGGTATCGGATATAGTCCGAATATTTCTTGATGAGCGCGGCGATACGGTATTCCTCTAAAAACTCGTCATAGGCGTCGTCGCCCTCGTTTTCTTTAATGGTCAAAACGATGGTTGTACCGGCTGCCCCCCTCTTTGCCGGAGCGACCGTGTAGCCGTCGGCACCCTCGGAGCGCCAGAGGTACGCCTCCTCTTCGCCGTAGGCACGGCTTAAGACTTCAACCTTTTCGGCAACCATAAACGCCGAATAAAAGCCGACGCCGAACTGACCGATGATGCCCACATCCGTGTTTTCCAACTCGTTTTCCTTGGCGAACTGCCCCGATCCGCTGCGCGCTATGGTGCCGAGGTTGTCGTCGAGCTCGTCCTTGGTCATGCCGATGCCGTTGTCCGAAATGGTCAGCGTCCGGTCAGTTTTATCGACCGTCAGCTCAATAAAAAAATCGCTCCGCGAGAGTCCGACGCCATCGTCGGTCAGCGATTTGAAATACAGTTTATCGATGGCGTCGCTGGCGTTTGAAACCAGCTCCCGCAAAAAGATCTCCCTGTTGGTATAGACGGAATGGATCATCAGGTCCAGCATTCTTTTGGATTCCGTTTTGAATTGTTTCTTTGCCATGGCTATTCCTCCGCATCGTTTTGGCACTCCCGTGCTTTGAGTGCTAAAATATACTATACCACCATTTCCGTTTTTTTCAAGGGGTTTTTTCCAGAAAATTATGAAATAACTGTAAATTCCGTCCCGTATACCTGTTTTGATCGCCCGCGTTCCGATAAAAAACTCTTGTATCTTCCGATAAAAAATCTTAGAGGCAATTGACTTTTTTTATTGCTTGCGCTATACTGTATTTATTATCAATTATTATGGAAAGAGGTCTCACAAATGAAAAAATCGTTCCGCTCACTTTTAGCGCTCATGCTGTGCTGCTGTATGCTCCTGTCCGTCGGCACGGGCGCGGTCACCGCCGCCGCCGCGGACGAAGACGCTGCTGTCTCGGACGGCATTACGCTTGAAGGGTACCTCGCGTCAGCCACCGCGGCTGAAAGCTCAGGTTTCAACGCCATCCTCGCGAAGGTCATCAATTTTCTGAGCAATTTCTTTTTAAATGAAGTCATCATGGGCGGTCTTGCCGCCCTCGTTCCCGCGAGCGGGAATACGATTCCAGTCGCAAATATCGCGGATATCGATGTAAGTGCGCTGCCGAACTTCTATTCCGGCAACGGCGCGTTTATCGACACGCCGGCAGAGGGCGCCTCGTGGAGCCTCGGCTATGACGAGCAATCGATCATTCCGGACGATTTCGGCACCCGCCTCTATTCAAGAGGCAGCTATGTGCCGTACTGGTTCACCACGGAGGTCTATACCGACGACGACGGCAACAAAGAGGATCTGCGCGTGCGCACCGTCATTCTTGACGACGGCTCCGGTCGCGGCAAGGTCGCCTTCTCCTCGCTTGACTGCATCGGGCTCGCCAATCTTGACATTCGCCGCATTCGCGCCGCTCTCGCCGATTTTGCCGCCGATAACAATATTGTCAGCATCAATGTTTCGTCGACGCACACCCATTCCGGCATCGATTCCCAGGGCGCGTGGGAGGATCCGCTGGGCACCGCCGCGGGCAATATCACCTCCTCGCTTACGGGCAGCGACGATTATAAGTACGGCATCGATCCCAACTATCTCCAGAAGATCATTGACGCTACCGCCGCTTCCGTCAAGAACGCGGTCGCCGATCTGAAAACAGGCACGCTGTCGTATGTTTTTGGCGACTTCTCCAATTATACCCACGACAGGACATATCCCTACGCCTGCGACCCCAACATGTACCGCTTAACCTTCACCCCGTACGCCGACGCGGCGACCCCCACGATCATCGCTACCATCGGCTGCCATCCCGAGTCGTCGAGCTATGATTTCGCCACGACCGACGACGGTCTGAAAACCGACTCCAAGATTACCGGCGACTTCGTATACTACATGGAAAAACTGATGAACAAGGTCGGCTATAACTTCATCTTTATTCAGGGCAACGTCGGCACCAACACCTCCGGTCGCAGCAAGTCGAACGATGGTATCGAGGGACTCGACTCGCACCAGGGCGCGATCCGTCTCGGTTATGAGCTTGCCTATCAGACGCTCGGACTCACTTTGGACGAAGCGGGCTGCGCAGCGCTCAATGAGGCGACCGGCGACCTGCTCGGCATTGCCACTTACGGCGGCAACGAGGGCTATTCCATTTGGTATGAAGGACACACAGCCGCACAAGCCGTCGAAGTCGAGCCCGTGCTCAACATCGTACAGGAGCAGTACTTCGCCGAAGTCGAAAACAACGTCGCGCTCCTGCTCTCAAAGGGCGCCATCGCCAGCCTTGAAATCTATTATGACGAGTCCGACGGCAAGTATTACACCGCCACCGAAATCGGTTATATGGAAATTGGCGACGCGCTCAAGGTCATCATGGATCCGGGCGAGATCTACAGCGAGATTCTTACCGGCGGCGAGGCGCTCGAGGGCTTCGAATATCCCTCCCTGCGCGAGCTGTTCGGCGAGAATGTCATCGTCTGTGACCTGATGAACGACGCGGCGGGCTACATCTCTCCCGACAACAAATACGTCATCCGCGGGTATCAGTACAATCCGGAGACCGACTCGCTCGAGGACGACTCCTGGTGTTTCCTTGTATCTCTCGGCAAGAACACCGCCTCGACGATGGTCGGCAAATACATCAGCATGGTCAACAGCGCACGCGTACAGCCGAGCTGATTTTTAGCCGTTAGACGACAAAGAGTCGAACCTGTTTTGTGTTCGATTCTTTGTCGCCTTATACCATCAAGGGACGTGTGATTTCAGTGGAAAAGAAAGACACGCTGAGCAAGTATCTGTATTTCGGTTTTGACCGCGATACGCTGACCGTTCAAAGAGAGAATATCGACCGCGGCAATCTGCGCGTTCTCAAATCGCTGTGCGCCATCTTTTATTTTGCCAGCGCGGTCGAAGCACTTGTCTTAAGCTTTTTAGAGCCCGGCAACAACCACCGGATGTTTATGCTCTTGATCATAGCGGCAGTATCGCTGTTCATCTATTTTTTAAGCAAGCGCGCCGTTACCGCCAAAAAGCTGCAGAGACCCCACAGTGTCGATATTCTGATTTTCTTCACCTCACTTTTCTACTATCTGGCGACGGCGGCGCTCGGCACCTTCCTCTTTCCCGGCAGTCTGGCAGTCAAGCTGCCTCTGATGTTCGCGGTCATTCAGATTGTTTTCATCATATCCCCTCTTCAGAACCTTATTACCGTCGGTATCAGCGCCGTCGCGTTCTTACACTTTTCAAGAATAACCAAGAACAGCGACCTGGCAGCCTTTGACGCGCTCAATGCCGTTATCAGCCTTTCTTTCGGTTTGGTGGTATCGTGGAGCTCCTCGAGGATCAAGATCGAAAATCTCGAGTCCGCGGAGAAGCTCCGACGATCGAATTACGCCCTATACCATGAAACCATCACCGACGCTCTTACCGGTCTCAGTAACCGCAAGATGTCCATGAATACCCTCTCGCAGCTCTGTCTTGAAGAATATGCCGCGGACGATTATATCACCTGCATTGTCATCGACGTCGATCATTTTAAGGAATACAACCGCTTTTACGGGCGTCCCGCCGGCGACAGCATACTAAAAACCATCGGCAAGCTGTTATCGGACTACTGCCAGGAACACGGTATAGCGCTCGGGCGCATAGGCGGCGAGGAGTTTATGCTCGTCTTTAAGGGCGCCTCGTCCGAAACGAGCGAAACAGCCGCCGAAGAACTGCGACTGGCTGTCAAGGCGCTGAATATCCCGAACAACGCCTCGCGCGTCTCGGATACCATAACCGTCACACTCGGCATCTTTTCGGCGCGGCTCGAAGATTTTAATGTCCCCGATGAGATTTACGCGACAGCCGACCGCGCGCTGTATAAGGCCAAAGAGGACGGGAAGGACCGCGCGTGGAAATACCTGCCCGACATCAACGGCTTCACCCTGTTAAAACCTGACAGCGCTCTATAAAAGCCGTAGAACAAAACACCTATTCCCTATACGAAATAGGCGTTCTGCGGTATCCGGTCGAGAAATAATCTGAAGGTCCGGAAACCCACTTCCGGACCTTCTTTATTCGCCCCTTCGGGGCGTTTTTTATTTCTTGTTCTTCCTTTCTTCCTTTTGCCTTTTATGCTCCTCGCGGGTGCGTTCACTGACGTTCATCTGCTCTTTGGCGACCTTTTGAAGCGTTTCTGCGTCGCCCGGGGTGGCCTGCTTCGAGAGCGA
>CAYYFY010000145.1:0-5615 GCA_964471035.1 uncultured Eubacteriales bacterium | reverse complement strand
GAATGAGAAATTAGGAATTGTGGGAGGGCTTCGCCCTCACCCATTTATAAATCGGGGTGCGGGGTGTCCCCGCCCGACATTCCTCATTCCTAATTCCTAATTACCCAAATCTCTTAAAACCAAATATGCATCCTTCTCATTAAACCCTCCCGGCGAGTTTATGAAGTTCTTGTTTTTTCTGTCCCAGCGCTTACAATACGCGGCAATCTTTTCTTCTGGTATCTTGAGCCTTACGTTTGTCAGCACTGTGACCATTTCCAAAAACTCGTCCTCGTCGGTGCCCATCGCGTAATACAAATCCCAGAGCCGGTCGCGGCAAAAGATATTGGCGCGCTTGATAAGCGCCGGCATAAACGCCGTACAGGCTCTGCCGTGGGGGATGCCGAAATCCTCGGTCAGCACATAGCCGATCGTGTGCGGGAACGCCGCGCCCGTCAGATTCAGAGCCAGTCCGGCATAAATCGACGCCTCATACAGCTCGTCGCGCTGGCTTTTTCCCGGCAGCTTGTCGTAACGGTAAATCTCAAACAGGGCGCTATACAGTTTCGGCAGCGCCAGAGCGCTAAAGGCGCGGGACAGTTCGGTGCATCTCGGGGCGAACCAGCTCTCCGCTGCGTGTGCCAGCGCGTCAAGCCCGGTAGACACGGTCACGCCCATCGGCATGGAATCGGTAAAACGCGGGTTGATAAATGCCGTATGCGCGTAACAATCCGGACCGGAAATGCTCCGCTTCATACCGACAGCGTCGTCGGTGAGTACCGATACTCCCGTAACCTCGCTCCCCGTACCGGCGGTCGTCCCGATGAGAACAACGGGCAGCGCTTTCGCCGGAACCGTCCGTTTGTAGATGTCCTCTGTGTCGAACTCAGGGTTAGCGGCAAAGATCGCGACGGCTTTAGCCGCGTCGAGCGGCGAGCCCCCGCCGATACCGATAATAAAATCAGCCGCCTGCTCACGCGCTTTGTCCCCTCCCTGTTTACAGGAGGAAACCGTCGGATTCTCGGCAATCTGATCAAAGACCGCGTACCGGATTCCCACGTCTTCAAGAACATCCGTGACCTGCCCGAGCGCGCCGCTCTGCACCGCCGAACGGCTGCCCGTTACAATGAGGCAACTCTGCCCCAGCGCCTTAAAAACGGCGCCGCCTGCTCTTAAACCGTTTTCCCCGCCGATAAGACGGACAGGCATGTACATATCCATGAATCCAACCTCCTTGCATTTTTACTAACTTTATTGTATATCAAATTCATCAAAAAAACAACTCCTATAAATAAATTTGTCAACGAATTGTCATGAAAGGAAAGCTTTATGAAAACGGTTCGCTCGCTTCTATGCCTCATACTGTGCGCGGCGCTGCTGCTGCCGCTTTTACAGGTGCGCGCCAATGCCGGAACCATCACCATCCTGCTCGGGGATGTGGATATGAATGGCAAGGTTACGGCATCAGACGCGCGGCAGATTCTGCGGTTTGCAGCGGGGCTTGACGAGATCAACGATGACCTTCTCAACTTTGCCTGTGATTTCAACAACAACGGCAAGCCGGATCCCGCAGACGCGCGCGCCGCTTTACGCACAGCCGCCGACATCACAAAACCGCGTTATGTGCGCATCAACAACGATGCTCCCGAAGCGACGTCGGGTGATTTCGTTTTCACCACCTACGGCTGGGGGCACGGCGTAGGCATGAGCCAGTACGGCGCTCAGTATTTCGCTAAAGAGATGGGCTGGGGGTACAGGAAAATCCTGTCGCATTACTACACGGACATCAGTTTTGCCGTTGACAGCACGGCTTCCTTGCAAAAGCTCCGCATCGACGGCGTCGATTATCCGATGGTTCAGGGCATCGCACGCGTTCTGGATCGGGAGCTTGACAAGTCATATAACACCGAGGCGCGTAAAGCGCAGGCAGTCTCCATTTATTGTTATCTCAAATACCATAACAAAAGCAAAGCCGTCGGCGAGGCGTGGTCCTCATCGGGCGTGGCGCACATTGGAAACAGCGAATCGCCGCAGTCGGTAACCGTAACGCAAGTCAGCATGGTTCTGGGAGAATACATGACGTACAACGGCACGGTTATCAACGCGGTCTTTTCCGCCGCCAGCGCCGGAACCTCTGCCGCCGCCAAGACTATCTGGGGCGGGGATCTCCCGTATTTACAGCCGGTGGACAGCTTCGGCGACATCCTCACCAAATATTTCGGAATGGAAAAAACTATGACCTCGGCACAAGTCAAAACCGCGCTGATCAACGCATACGGCAACAACATCAGGCTGTCCGACTACCCCGACGAATGGTTTACGATTCTGTCCCACGACGGCGCGGTAGACGCAGATTTTATCGGATACATCATTAAGGCCAAGGTCGGCGGCTATACGGTTAAGGGTGAAAATCTCAAATCCGCGTTGGGCTTAAGATCGTCATGCTTCACCGTAAAATTTATCCCGTACACCTGATCTTTTTTTAGCCACCCTAAAAACATCCGCCGGCTCATCGCCGACGGATGTTTTATTTCCGGTATTCACAAGATAATCAATTGTTGCCTACAGCCATATTCATAATTTCCGAGAAAGCTTTGACGGTCACCGTTCCGCTTGCGGCGGTTGCGGGATCCACAAGAGCCGCTTTGAGGAACGCGCCTTCAAGCGTGCTGTGCGCATTAAAAGCAAGGTCGGCTAAAGCGGCGTCGGCAGCGTCTATCGCGGCGTCCCCCGAGATATCGCCTTTGACGACAACCGTATAGGAAGCTACGGGAACGGTCAGCACATCAAGGCCGACTGTCTTGCCGCCGTAGTAGGTGACAACTAAGCCCGTTCCGGCATAAGCGCCGCTTGCATTGACAAATACAGGCTGAATGTTTGCTACGTCGGCGGGGGGATTTTCAAGCGACAGGTAGGTGTGAAGCGCATTGGTATTAAGGTTTTTCGGAAGATAAGCGAAGTACGCGCCGTTACCCGTGCCCTGAAGCTCCGTTGACGCCTCCGGTTTCGCGTTTGTAAGGGTGGTGCCGGCAAATCTCAGATTGGAGAGGGCAAGCCGGAGAGCCGATTCGGCGTCGTCTATTCTTTCCTGGTCTTCTTGCGCATACGGCGTTTTCACGACATTGCGCGCCGCGTCCGGGAACAGATCGACGCCCTTAGCCTCATAGCCGAGCGCGGCGATCACTTTACCTATACTCTCTGAGTCGTTCACATACAGACCGATATTATCCAGTGCGGCTTGTGCGGAAATTATCGCATCCTCAAGTCCCGCATAATCGGCGCCGTCGGTTATCGGAATAAGCCCGTTGACTCCCTTTTGCAGACAATTCTTGGCGATAACGATGTCCTCGTTCTCTATGCCGCTTTCCAGCTGTTCCTGTGCCTGCACGAGAGCGTCGAGATACCTGTTCCAGCTCTTTTCGGTATAAACGGCACTTGTGGCGTCATTTCCGTATGCCGCGAGAGCAGAAGCTGTTTCTGTTTCCAGATAAGCCCTGACATAACCGTAATCCGCGACATCGCCGCCCTCGCGGGGAAGAAGCCTTTCTGCGGTAGCGGTGAGCATATCGCCGATATCACTGATGTTGAGCGCGTCATAATCGGCGTACGCGGTGATCGCCTCAACCTTTGCTATCTCTGCCGCCTCAATCTGTTCCTCCTCTAAAGGTTCAACAAGCGCTTCGATATAGTTCTCGAAACCATCGCCTGCGATAAGCGTTGAAAGGTCGTCAACATCGATTGAGATATAGGGAAATACTGTCGTATCGACGTCCGCGTTCGCGGTCTCATAAGCGACGGCAAGATCATGGGCTTTCTTTTCCCATTTATGATAACGATGCCAGCGATAGAGCATATAATCCTTGTGTCCGCCTTTGTGACCATGAATATCGTCAAGAGTGGTGATGATGTCTTCCACGGCGGCGTCATTGTCATAAGCTCCCGACTGCGCGGCCATTTCGGCTGAGGTCATTTTACAGACCTGCAGGTCAATGGCGGCTATACGCAGCGCCTCATAACACTCCCTATGATTGAAAACCGCGTTCGCGTTCCACGGCTGGTAAGCCGCGCGGATAGCGTTATTGAGGGCGTTTACATAGTTGTTCCAGGCGACAGCGCCGTTGACAAGTGTTACGGTATCGCCGTTCTCATTGACACCCGTCGTGGTGAAGTTGGTTTCCTGGCGCAGCTCTTCTGTCGCCTGCGCCGCCGTTACAAGAAGTCTGTCGGCTAAGACGTCGCCTGTCTTATGTTCCGTCTGCTTTCTTATATTGGCGCATTCTCTGTCGGTAAGTCCTTTAAGCGTCGCGAGAGCATTGGCGCTGTAGAATTTTAAAACCATGGTTCCGGAACCTGTGGTCTGTTGTAACGGACCGTACCAGCACTTTGTCTGGAATGTCCAGGAAAGCAAGGTGCCGGGAGTGATGTTCGCGGCAGTATACGCGGCGGCGTCAACCGTGAAGCCGCTGAAGGTCTTTTTGCTTTCGATGCTTACCGCGGTTTTTGCTGTTGTGATAAACGTGATTCCGGATTTAGCTGCCGGTGCCGTAACGCCTGTAACCTGACCGTAATTCGTTGATGTGGTGCCGGCGTTTTCAAAGCTGTGAACAATAAGCTGCGGGATAGAAGCCGCTCCGTCCTCAACCGCTATATACTGCGGTGAATAGACATACATATACATATTGTTATTTTTGCATGTCTGAGTCTTGGTTGAGGAGTCGGTCTTGTTGTAAGAAAGATAAACATATTTGCTTATGGTGAATGTCTGGTCATTTGCCAGCGGCAGACCGTCCCCTCCGTAAGCTTTATAATGGATATCAAAGCGCGCGGCCGTACCATTCGTCGGAATTGTCGCCGCATTAAAAGTTACAGCGAGAGACTGACCGTAATCAAGAGACATTATCGAGCTGAGTTCGATTCCGGTTACAAGCGGAGAGCTGCAGGTAACGCTTGTAATTTGGTACTTGTAATGATTGTCCTGTACTCTTATACCGGAGTTGTTTATATAGCTTCTCCAAACACCCTTGGCGCCGTTGGAAACGATAAAGCGTGCTCCGTTGATTATACCGTTTGCAGCCCCGATGTTGGTGCTGAGATTAACGATTGGCGCGCCGAGAACCTGTTCGCCGCCCCATCTGGCGTTCAATGCGCCGGCAATGGGAAGAATGTTATTGAGAATGTTAATTCTCCTCGTATACAGCGTGGTTATCAGCCCAAAGACGGTTAATTTGAGGTTCTCCTGGTGAAACGCCGTTTCAAGGTTCTGCGTGCTTTGAAGGATTGTCGTATCATTCAGCACAAGACCGAGAAACCTGTTTATGAGACTGAGAAGCTGTGAGATAACATTCTCCGTGCTTAAAATGTTGCTTTCAAGTCCGCTTCTGCCGAAGAGACCGAGAAGGGCGTTAAGGTCAAAATCCTCTACGGCGTCGTATACCGTATTGAACAAATCTTCGGCGTCAAGATTCCCGTTTACGTCTACACAGTCGCACAGAAAACCGAACGGCAGAAGCGTATTTAGGACCGTGCTGAGGATGGAGAACGCGTTGTTGTTGAATGTCCCCCTGACCGAACCGAGCGCCGTGGGATCAAGCCCGATAAAGAGCCCCGAAGCGGCGGTGCCGAAATAACCAACACCC
>CAYYFY010000144.1:0-5622 GCA_964471035.1 uncultured Eubacteriales bacterium | reverse complement strand
TCCGATACTCGTCACGCTGTTCGGAATCTTGACGCCTGTAAGCGAGGTGCAACAGTCAAACGCCTCCTCTCCGATTTTCGTCACGCTGTTCGGAATTGTGACGCCTGTGAGCTTGGAGCAGCCGGAAAACGCACTATCTCCGATGCTTTTAACACTGTTCGGGATTGTATACGTGCCGGATTTCCCGCCCGGACAGATAATCAGCGTCGTTTTGGCTTTATTAAAGAGCACGCCGTTGGTACTGCTGTAATTTGGATTGCTTGAATTCACATTGAAAGCTGTAAGTGAGGAACAGGTGGAAAACCCCCACCTTCCGATGCTCGTCACGCTGTTCGGAATTGTAATACTCGTAAGTTTTGAGCAGTCGTAAAACGCACCCCACCCGATCTTCGTCACCGGCAAGCCGCCAATTTTTGCCGGAATGGTCAGCGCTCCGCTTGCCGATGTATTACAATCGGTGATTTCGATTGCCTTATTGTTATCAATTTTCTTATAACTCAGCACATCCTGCCAGTTTGCCGCATTTACCGTCGTCAACCCAACCAACGGCACTGCCGTAACAGCGAGCGCCAATATCATAATGACCGAGAAAACCTTTTTAACCATGGGCTCCCCTCCGTTTGAATCAGGACAGTTTTTTATTTATCCTGATTATCCTTCTGATTTATTTTTATTACCGTGTTCCTGATCTCCCGCACGTCCTTGGCTATGCCTGTATACACCATAACCAGCGCGTACATGATAATCCCGATGACCGCTCCCATTACTATTCCGTAAAAAGCGCCCTCTTCATCTTCCATTTCATATCCGATAACGCCTCCGGCTATCACGTCAATCAAAATCAATATCAACATGACGCCTTCCACAACGGTTATCCAGAATTTGTTTCTGTCTTTTTTGTTGCTGATAGAACTGAAGGGGTTTGTATTTGCCGGGTTTACCATATTGGGCAAGGTCCGCTGTACCGGCGGAGGTTCGACCGGCGTTCCGCAACTGACGCAAAAGGTCTCGTTTTCGTTCATTTGCTGTCCGCAATTACTGCAAAATACCATAATAACCACCTATCATTTAGATTTTAGAGTTTAGATTATGAGGGCTTCGCCGATTTTATAACGGTAAACGCGCCGTAGATTTTTGCGCTGCCAACGGTTTTGTACGCCCTGACCTTGAAGTAATACGTCTTATTTTTCGTCAATTTTGTTTTGGTGTATGTCGTTTTCGTGGTTGTCGTCAGTTTTGAATATGTGCCGCCGCTCGACGTCGCTATCCAGACCTCGTACCCCGTAGCGCCCGTGACAGCTTTCCAACTTGTTTTTACGCTCGTGGCGCTCGCCTTCGCGGCGGTGAAGGAGGCGGGGGTCGCTGGGACGGGCTTTGCCTTGATAACCGCCGTGTAGACGCTGTAGATATTCACGCCGCCGACGGTCTTATACGCCTTGATTTTGTAGTAATAGGTCTTACCCGTCGACAGGGAGCTGTGCGTCAGCGAGGTCGAGGCGGTCGCGCCGATTTTTGTGTACGCGCCGTTCTCTGAGTCCGCGCAGTAGACGGCGTAGCCCGTCGCGCCGGACACGGCTGTCCAGCTGATTTTGATACTGTTATGCGAAGCACAGGCGGCCTTCGGGGACGCCGGAGATTTGGGCATTACGAGCACGGCGCAGGACGCGCTTATGCCGCTGCCGTCTTTCGCTTTACAGGTGACAGAAGCCTTGCCGACGGCTTTCGCGGTCACAAGACCGGTTGCGGACACCGTGGCGACCGATGTATTGCTCGAAGTCCATGTCACGCCTTTGGTCGTCGCGTCTGAGGGCGACACGGTCGCGGTGAGCTGCTTTGTGCCGCCGACGGTAACCGCCGCGCTCGCCGCGTTCAGCTTTACGGCGCCGACAAGGAGCGGCAATACGGTCACTTTGAAAGTTGTCGTCTTGCCCTTATAGGCGACGGTAACTTCTTGTGTTCCGACTGTCTTCAATTGCGTCGGCGAGCAGGTAAAGCCGCTGGTCACGAGCTCGGTTTTGCCGTTATTATACGCCGCTGTCAGGCAAAGCCCCAGCGTATCGAGCGTATCGCCGACAGTGTAGCTGTTCTTGACCGGATAGTTTTTAACGGTAACGCCGCTCAACGCGACAGCTTTGACCGTTACGGGGAACACAGCGGTTTTCCCCTGATAGGAGACCGTTATTGTTTGCGTACCGGCGGCGGTGAGCGTTGCCGGATTGCAAGTGAATCCGCTGCTCACGGTCTGCTTTGAATTGTCATCATAGGTGACCGCGAGCGACAACCCGTCCGTATTCAGTGTATCGCCGACATAATATGCGGTTTTAGAGGGCGGCGTCTGAACGGTTACCGATACTATTTTCTGAAGATTCATAAACGGACAGCCGTTGTCCGACGCGTAGGTTTCCGCCGTCGAACCGGCATAGCCGTGAATTCTGAGAGATTTATTCGGTATGCTGCCTTTAATCTGCCCGTAGCGATTCAAAAAGAAGATGTCGGCGATATAGGCGGCGCTGAGTTTGTTAACCTCAAACAGTACCGCGGCGCTGTAGCCAGCCGTGTTTTCGGTATAGCCCCCCTGCCCGTCGGACACGAAATTGCCGACCGTCACAGATGCCAGCTTTGACGCGCCTTTGAACAGAAAGGACTGAAACCCGGAGGAATCAGAAGGCACAGTAGCCTCGGTCAGCGCAGTGCAGTTGGTAAAGGCAAGCTCTCCGATAACGGTGACGCTTTTTGGAACCACGATGCTTTTCAGCGCGCTGCAGTAGCTGAACGCGGCGCTGCCGATGCTCTTCATGCTGTCCGGCATTGTGACGGCTGTTAAGCTGTCACAGCCGAAAAACGCGCCGTCCGCAATGCTTTCGGTGCCTTCCCTGAGCTTGTAATTACCGCTCAGACTGCTCCGATTGGCCTCTATCAGGTTTTTGCCGATATACAGCGCGCCGCCGTTCCAGTTGCCGCTGTTGTTATAGTAGCCGGTACCGGCAAACGCGCTCCAGCCGATATTTGTCACGCCGCCGGCCATTGTAATGGTATTGAGCTGCGTACAATCCCTGAAAGCGCTTTCGCCGACAGTCTTTACACTCGCCGGAATGACGGCGCTTTTCAGAGCCGGACAACCCGAAAACGCCTTTGAACCGATTGCCGTCACGGTATCGGGAATCGTAACGCCCGTTACCGTCGCGCAGCCGGCAAACGCATTGTTTTCAATACGGGTAACGGTATCGGGGAGCGTGATGTTCCCTCCCGCGCCGAAATACCCTTTAAGCACACCGTCCGCAATGTAAAAGCCGGTCGCGCTGCTGTCCCGCACACACGACAGCATCGACTTTGCGTCGATGAGCCCGTATCCGTAGGAATTGTCATACCCTATAACCCCGAGGTCCTTGCACGTCACTTTCAGAAACTCCTGAAACCAGTAGGCATCGACACTTAAGTTCAAGGATTTTACAAGCGCGGCGATTCCCGCGACATAGGGCGAGGAAAAGGATGTCCCGTCCGCGTATACATACTTCGCCTTTTCTATATTTGAACCGGGGTCGTAGGTTGTCAGGATGTATTCGCCGGGCGCGGCGACGTCCACGGCGTCGTTGAAATTCGAAAAATCTGATTTCGATAAGCCGCTGTTGACTGACCCCGCGCTGATTACACCGTCGTATGACGCCGGATAATTATAAATACCATTACCGTCGTTTCCGGCTGCGGCGACGACGATACAACCCTTTTTCACGGCATAGGCGATAGCTTCCCGCTCAGCCGGATCGGACTCCATAGAACCTAAACTGAGATTGATGACGTCCGCGCCCGCGTCGGCGGCGTCATACAGCGCTTCGCATATATCCGAGGTCATGGCGCTCCCCGTCAGGGAGGAAAACACCTGCATCGGCAGGATTGTGACGTTTTTACAGACGCCCGCCACGCCGACGCCGTTGTTGACCGACGCGGCGATGATACCTGTCGTAGCCGTGCCGTGACCCATCACATCCCTTGTGACCTTGCCGCCGTAAACATAGTCATGCCCCTCGAGAATTGAGGAACCCGCAAAATCCTCGTGCGCCCTGTACACCCCCGTGTCGATTACGGCGACGGTCACATCGATTGATCCCGCGCCGATTTCCCACGCTTCAGGGATATTGGTGGCAGACAGCGCCCATTGCTCGCCGAGCAGCGGATCGTTGGAGGCGGCAAGCGCTTTGACCTGCCTGTCCTCCTCGATATAGTCATATTTACCGGCGAACGCCGTTTCCAGCTCCTCGCGGGATGCCCCCGCGATACTAAACAACCTTAAGGCACTGTCTCCGATCAGCTCATAGGAATACCCCGTAAGCAGCGACGCTATTCTCTCAAAGGACAGCGCGTCACTGAAAGCTACGATACAGCCGCTCTCCTTTTCAGCCGCGGGTGAAGCGGCGCGCTTTGAATTCGCCTCATACCGCCCCGTCATGGCATCCAGCTGTTCCCCACGCTCCCCGTCCGCGTACGCGAACGGATTGTCCGTGCCGCTCGCCGTTTCGGCAAAAGCCGTTGTGGCAAAAATATTAAGCATTAGTGTCGCCGCAAGAATACAGCCGACCGCTGATCTCCAGTTCATTGAGTAACCTTCTTTCAAAGTATTAAGCCGCGGGCTTTTAGGGAATGTTTCTCAATAATCATACATTTTATATAGTATACTGTCAATGAATATCTCTAAAAACTTTAACAAAAAATCGCCCTTGTTTTTGGTAAGGCAACACCACACAATTCGCGGCGCGTGAAAGCGTTTAAAATTACGGGTGTTGCCTATGGACGATTTTCGTGCGCGGCTCTTTATTTCCTGAAACGTTTTTTCTTCAAATCATCCTCGAGCTTTTTGCTCCAGTCGTTTGAAATCGGCAGGGACGCGCGCATCTCCGACACCGACTGGCTCACGGCGTCAAAGAGCAGCGCGGTGCCCGTTTCGTCACAGCTATAGGTGACCGCGCGGTTTCTGTCGATACCGAACGTCTCGGCCGTTCCCACCGCGTCGATATTCGCCCCCAAGAAGAGAAACTCCCAGCCGTGCTCCGTTTTCTGCCGCTCGATGAGCGACTTGACACCTGCCGCGTTATGCCGGCGGCTGGCGTTTTCCATACCGTCTGTCGTGATGACGAACAGCGTGTGCTCCGGAACATCCTCAGGGCGGGCATACTTATGCACGTTGCCGATGTGATGTACCGCGTCGCCGATGGCGTCGAGCAGCGCGGTGCTGCCGCGGACAAAATATTCTTTTTCGGTCAGCGGCGCGATTTTTTCGATAGAAGCGCGGTCGTGGATGACTTCACTTACGTCGTCGAACAGCACGGTGGATACGACCGCCTCGCCTTTTTCCTTCTTTTGTTTTTCAATCATGGCGTTGAATCCGCCGACAGTGTCGCCCTCAAGCCCCGACATGGAACCCGAACGGTCCAGAATGAACACAAGCTCTGTAAACCCTTTTTTCATGATAAATACCTCCTGAAAGTTATTTCGGTTTTCACCTTGACTGCATCATAGCATAACTTTCAGGGGGTGCGGTCGCTTGCCATGCGGTATGAGAACCGCCATGACCGTTAGCTACCGCCCCCTAGGCTTTGCCACGCGCAGCATCCACGCTGGACAAACCCC
>CAYYFY010000143.1:0-5664 GCA_964471035.1 uncultured Eubacteriales bacterium | reverse complement strand
CTGGTTCAACAAACAGCACATAATGTCCCGGTGACGTGGTGCGGTCGGGATAAATGCTGTAGCCGATGTACAGGTCGCCCATATGCTCCGAAAGGTTATCGACGATCTCGTCAAAAGCCATCTGGCTGATCTTTTCGCCGCTGATGTTGGCAATCTGATTGAGCCGGTAGCAAAACGTTATCTTGGGGGACTCGTAATAGTAGCCGGTCACCTTTACGACGTCCTCAATCTGATAACGGTAAAAGCCGCTCATATTCGTCAGAATCAGCTCGTATTCCTTGCCCGCTTCAAGCTCGCTGATGGTGAGCAAGCGGCTTTCCATAGGCGCGTCAAGCGGCCGGAACTCGAAAAAGCCGTTTTGCGGCAGCAGCACATATTCAAAAGAATTCAGCTCAATCGGCACCGCCATAAGCGCCTCGGTCGCGGCGTAGCCGAGGTAGTGAATCGGCATATCCTCGCCGACATACCGCCTTAGCTTTTTCGCGTAAAGCGACAGCGCGCCGGTACCCATGCCGTACATCCATTCGGCCTTCGGCCATATGCGCGGGATGATGGGTGAAACGTCGAAACCCTTCTCGAATTCCGCGCGCAGCTCCGCCGCGCGTTTGGGGTCGGGCTTCAGCTTTTTTTCAAATTTCTTTCGTAAATCGTCGGGAATGACGACGCTCTTATCGATGGTGCCTTTTTCAATGTCGTCACAGAGCATTTTCCAGTTTTGTTCCATATAGAAGAACATCGACTCGAGCGTGGTGATGAATATGGTGCTCAAATAGCTGATCTTCCTGTTTGGCAACGCGAAGCGCAGCTTGATGTAGTGCATATTCATATCGCAGTCGTCTTTGGGGAACAGAACGTCCTTCGGCGACGAGGTGATGGAGGGCATGATGGTTTTTAAGTTGAGCATGGGGATTGACGAAAGGCAGCTAACGGTCTTGCCTCCCGGCAGCTTGCGGCTGCCTATTTCGGCGGTCATCAGACCCTTTTGCGGCGGCAGACGGCGTCCTTCCGCTTTGAACCACTTGACCGCGCAGCCCACCGGAGCACTGACGGTGAAGCACTGGCAAACCCATTCCGCCCATATGGACAGCGGCACGAGCTTTGAGCGGCCTGTGCTGCCCGAGGATTCCGTAAACCGTCTTACGGGGCTGCTCGTGATCAGGTTTTTCTCGCCGTTTGCCATCCGCCACACATATGCGTCATAATCCGCGTAGCGTGAGAGCGGCACGATGCTTTGATAATCCTCAGCGGAATGTACTGACTTAAAATTGTTCTCTTTTCCGTAATCGGTATTGCGGTTAGAACGCATCAGGTGCAGGAGCAGTTTTTCCTGCACCTTATTCGCGTGCTTTGCGTAAAATTTCAGCTTAAAATGTTCGCAGTTGCCGAGAAAAGCGCCGAACTCCGCAAGCAAATGCCCCTTCAGGTCGTACAAATTGATTCCACCCACACTTTTTTAATGCCTTACAGCGCCTTCTTTTCTATATCGCTCTCTTTGAAGCTTACCGACATGATGCAGGGCATTTTATCGCCCTGTATGAACCGTCCGTAGGTCGTTGTGATAATCGTGCCGTCATTTCTTATGACGACGCCCGGATAGGCGCAGTCGCCGCGCCCGCCGTAGTCTTTCATGATTCTCAGGCGATATTCGCCTTCACGTCCGTTAATGATGTCGTCGAACGAACCGACCCAGCCGACCCAGTCGCCCTTTGTCGGGGAGACGCGCGTGGTGTCCCGAAAGCTTATGAACAGCCTGCCGTCGGGCAGATAGACGGAGGTATGCCGGTCGCCGGTCAGCGCGGCGGGCAGCTCCTTTATATCGCTCCACGTTTTTCCGTTGTCGTCGCTTGTGATTAAAAACGAATTGAAGCGCCTCGAATCCTCGCGCAGAAGGACGGCGAGTTTTTTGCCGTCCGGAGAGCGGATAATTGTCGGCTCGCAGACGTGCGCGCCGTTTTTCGGCGCGGCGATAAGCTCCGGCACACCCCATGACAGACCGCCGTCTTGTGACCGCACCTGATACAATTTAAAAGCGTGACCGGGGTTCGGCCTGCCGCGAAACGATTCGTAGACAAGCTCCCATTCCTCGTCGCCGCTCTCCTCATTCGCCATCCAGTTTTTATGCGGTTTGCCGTAGCTTTTGCCGGCGTTCAGAGAGAAGCTGTGCGTATATTTTGTCCGGCGCTGCGCTCCCTCGCCGGTTGCGTAGACAGAGGTTTTCATAAAGGTATGTTTTTTGAAAAACCGACCGTCATCATGGAACATGGCGATGTATTCGCCCGGTACGGTCTGCTCCATGTCGCCCATTGCCACAACGCCGCCGTAGTCGCCGATCGGCGTAAGCTCGCTCCACGTCTCGCCGTCGTCCTCGCTGACGCTTATGCGAATCGGATACAGACCCGAAAACAAGATCAAACGTTTTTTGCCGTCCTTGCCGACGGCCCTAAAAATAGTCGGTACCTCCATAGAGGTCGTGAAGCTCGGCGGTACAAGCAGGCGTTCGCTCCATGTTAAGCCCCCGTCCGTGCTCCTCTTCAGCACGATCTGTCCGAAGCCGTGGCATTTTGGATAGGCGGCTAAAATCGTTTTATCGTCCTCTAAGAGCACAGTGGTCACATGACCCAGATAGACGCCGTCCTCACGGTCAACAAGTGTTTGAAACTCTGTTCTGTGCGCGATGTCGTAGGTCGGAATATGATAAGCCTTATCCAATTGTCGTTTCCCCCTGACTGATGATTGTTTTAGACTGGTTTCCTATTGGAATGATGCCGATATAACTTCTGCCGGGGTTGAGTAAAAGCTCGCCGCCCGATGAGGTGTAGAATTTGAGCAGGTCGGTGTCCCCGCCCTTGTCCCAGGTGATATTCTCATAGGTGCCGTTTGAGATATACACGCCGCTGCCGCCGGAAAAGTCCATGGTCATGCGGCCCTTACTGTCGTGTAAGGAGGTGATGCCCGTGTAGATGAGAATGACGTTTTCAAAGTTCTGCTGGTCGCCGTCGCTGCTGACGAAGGGCTTGTTATTGAGATAGCTGTAGTACAGCCCCTTGGCGGCGTCGTATTTATAGGTGTAGTCGAAGTCGTCGGAGAAGGACAGGCTGACCTTTTGGCAGACGCCGCCGGACAGCGCGCGCACCGCGTCGGCAAATTTCAGCGGATTCTTATATTTATCCTCAATGGCAGTGCGGAATTTCTTGTCGGTAATGGCTTTTTGAATCCATTCGCCGGTCGTGTAACCCGTATGCTCCAGAGCGACGCCGCGGGAACGGTCTCTGGCAAAGTAGCTGCCCTTCATTCCGTCGATGTCGTCGATGACGCCGCTTCTGATCGCCTGTTTGGCATACGGACTGCCGCCCCAGTGGACGAAGATGGCGTCATACCCTTGAGCCAGCTGGATGAAGTAGTGACGGGCGCTGCGCACCGAACCTACCTTGGCGGGGATACGGGAGACGTCAGCGTACAGCCACATCATACGCGTGATGCCGCTCTCGGCGACGGTTTCGAGCACGACGTCGGGCGACGTTAGCCCCCATTGCGGACGGCAGACGTACAGGTTGTTGATGGTGACCATGACAGGCCGGTGGTCGAGCAGCGACGCGTCATAGCCGGGCATGCCTGTCAGAGGATTTTTATAGACAGGCGGGGCGGTCGTCGTCACCGCTGTCGGCGCGGCTGTCGTCGTGACGCTGCCGCTGCCGCCCCCGCAGGCGGACAAAATGACCGATACGACGCACAGGGAAAAGGCGAGCGTCAGGGTGAGCAGGGGGAACTTGAGTTTCTCTTTCATGTTTTTCTCTCCACAAATATATTTTTTATTTGCTATAACCAGAATTGGACGGCGTGCGCTAAGGAATAAAACAGGGTGGGCATGACCGAATCGAGGGTCATATCCGAGCGTGAAAGGACGAGCAGTATATTGTATAGGACGCTTAAGAAGGTCAACCCGAGTATGACGGCGGCAAAGCCTCTCCTGTTTTTTTCATCCGCGTATTTTTCTTCTGCGGCAAACACGACGAACGACGCGGCGACGAAGAACAGAAAACCGAAATCGGCGTAATACCGCTGGAGCAACCCGCCGGCCTCGGCGTCGGCGATGACTATCGCCGTTCCGAGCAATGCGAAAAGCGCGGTTAAGAGCCGTGTTTTCTTTTCTTTGAGCCTGTCCTTAAAAACACCGGCGGCAAATAAAAACCAGAGCAGGGGCGTACAGGCAAACAGGCCTCCGAAGCAGTTTTCGCGGATAGTGACGCCGATATAATTGGTGTCGATAACCGCGCTTTTTAAAAATGGAAACACCGCGGCAATTTCAGGGGACTGGAACAGATATGTAAACAGTCCCAGCCCGATGCGTCCGAGCGTAAGCCCGCGCGCGGTCACATCGTTTGTCGTCAAGTTGTACGAGGAGCCGAATTCGAACGCCGAGCCGAAACGGATATAGTTATACGCCATCAGCCCCGCGCCGACGGCGAGATAGGGGAAAGCGAACAGCGCGGCGTCGAGGACGCCTTTTTTTGTCAGCAGATGTTTTTCCCTGAAAAACTTGTTGAAAAAAAGCGGCACGGCAACAAAGGAGACCAACGCGAGCTGCGGACGGCAGCCGACGGCGAGCGCCAAAAAGAGCGAACCGAAAAACAGGCGCAGACCCATCTTTTTTTCGCTGTTCAGCGACATCAGCCAGAACGACAGCCCCCACACTGTAAAGGCGAGACCGCAGGCAATCGGGACGCCGTAAAAATCGGGACGCTTGGCAAGAAAGAGCGTACCGCAGGCGCTCACGAAGCCGAGCGCGAGCAGTAAATACACGCCCAGGGAGGTCTTTTTGTAATACCGCTTGACGATTTCCCCGAGCAGTAAAAACACCCCGCCCGCGAACAGCGATAAAAACAGCGCGACGCCCATAGAGCTCGGAAACGGGCTGCCGGTTAATAAACGGCACGGCAGATAGAGCAGCAGCTCCGGTACGATACCGAAATAAACGTAGTACCGCCCGTTAAAATACGCTGAATCCCAGCGGTACTCGTCGCCGGTAGCCTGCGTCATAATCGAACGCGCGGCCGGATCGTAAGGGTTTTCCATAGCAACAAGGCTGTCCGGTACCTTGTCCTCCAGATAGAAATGACCTTTGAGCAGACTTTTCGCAAGGTCGTCGTACTGCATATGGTGTTCCCACGGGACCGCGACAAGGTCGATGCCGCTGCCGTCCCACTGATTTTGGTTGTAGTATTTTCCGGCGATCCCCACAAACAAAGGATTGAGCATGGTCAGTACGCATATCAGGGTAATCAGCGCGGTAAGCGTATAGGTGACGGCTGCTTTTGACAGCGTCGGATTCTGTAAGTATTCCGTTTGATAGAGAAAGCTGCGCGGCCTGAACAGGTATATAAGAGACAACAGCATAAACAGCGCCAGCACACGCGTAAACCCGAAATCAAAGGCGCGGCTGTTATTGGCGGTGACGCCGTGCAGTCTTACGGGGCTGCTTGTAATATCAAAGACGAGCAGGAGCTTATGGCAGTTGCCGCTTAAGTTGAAGTTGAGCGTGCAGCTCTTTTTTACGCTTGGGCAGATTGTCCGCGAAACACCTTCCCCATAGGAGACGCAGGCGTCGTCGGCGGTAAATACCTTTACGTTTATGACAGCCGTGCCGTAGGGGTCTTCAATATCAAT